>CAJQNE010000475.1 GCA_905479545.1 uncultured Gammaproteobacteria bacterium
CGGCGAAGTGGTAACCCGCACCTGGCAAACCGCCCACAAAATGAAAGTGCAACGCGGGCCGCTACCGGAAGACAACGAGCGCCACGACAATATGCGGGCACGGCGCTATGTCGCCAAATACACCATTAACCCGGCAATAACGCACGGCGTTGCTCATGAAGTGGGGTCAATAGAAGTCGGCAAGCTGGCTGATTTAGTGCTATGGAAACCAGCGTTTTTTGGTATTAAACCGGCGATGATTATTAAAGGTGGTTTTATCGCCGCCGCGCCAATGGGCGACCCGAACGCTTCGATTCCAACACCGCAGCCGGTGCACTATCGAAGTATGTTCGGCAGCTTTGGCAAAGCGCCATTTCACACCTCAACAACCTTCGTCAGCCAGGCGGCGTTAGACGCGGGGATAGCGGCTTCGCTCGGATTGGAGCGAAGGTTAACGGCCTGCAAAAACACCCGTAACATCAGCAAGGCCGACATGCTGTTAAATGATCTGCTGCCGGATATTACCGTCGACCCACAAACCTATGAAGTTCGTGCCGACGGACAGATTCTCAGCTGCGAACCGGCAGACGAGTTACCACTGGCCCAGCTCTATAGTCTTTTTTGACAGCAAATTTCATGTAGGTCGGATTAGGCCAAAGCCGTAATCCGACGAAGCTAGCGATGTCGGATTACGCTGCGCTAATCCGACCTACATAAACTACAACCGCTCAGGCCGAACGGAATGAGTAACACCGAAATAGCAAAGGATTCACCACATGCTGGAAGTCTACGAAAGACTCGGAACCGGGGTCGCTGGCGTCATTCACGAACGCCTGATTCTCGACCACGAGAAGCGCCAGAAAGGCCGGTTCCGTGCAATGACAGCGCATGGCACAGTGCTGCGAATTTTCCTCGAACGTGGCCAGGCGTTGGCGGTGGGCGAAGTACTGCGGAGCCAATGCGGTAAAAATATACTGGTTGAAGGTGCCGGTGAAAAAGTTGCCATCGGCACTACCGACGACTGGGAAGAGTTCAGTCGTGCCTGCTACCACCTTGGCAACCGTCACGTTAAAGTTCAGGTGGGCGACCGCTGGCTTCGCATGAAACCCGACCACGTATTAGAAGCAATGCTGACAGGCCTGGGCCTGTCGGTAAGGTACGACGAAGCGGTGTTCGACCCCGAAAACGGTGCCTACGCAAAAGGCAGCCGCAGCTCGCACGATCACAGCGACAGCCATGGCCACACTCATAGCGACGAACACGATACCCCGCATGCCCATCACACTCACTGATACCGCGCTGCTGAAACTACTGCAACTCAGCAGCGCCGCACTACCGGTCGGTGCCTACGCGTTTTCGCAGGGACTGGAATACGCGGTCGAATGTGGCTGGGTGAGCGACAGCGACGCGCTCGACAACTGGCTAACGCTGGCGATGACGGAGTCGCTGGCTAAGTGCGATGCGCCGATACTACTGCGGCAGTTAAAGGCCATCGAGCAAAACAATACTGCTGCATTCGCCTATTGGGATGCGGTATTACTCGCTACCCGCGAAACCGCCGAATTACGCCTCACCGATACGGCCACGGCAGCCGCAATGCAGCGCCTGCTCAACAGCCACGACGTACCACTTAGCATGACAGACGCTATCGACCCGTCGGAAAAGAGCTTTGTCAGTTACTTTGCCCTAGCGGCTAGCCACTGGAACCTCAGCCCTCGTGCCGCTTGCACCGGCCTGCTGTGGTCGTGGCTGGAAAACCAGGTTGCCGCCGCTACCAAACTAGTACCGCTCGGCCAAACCGATGCGCAGCTAGTTCTATCAAAACTGCTAGAAAAAATCCCCGCCGCCATCGATATCGCCGAAGGCGTAAGCGACGATGAAATAGGCGGCGCACTGCCCGCCCTGGCCATGGCCAGCGCCTGGCACGAAAGCCAATACAGCCGGCTGTTTCGCTCATGAAAACGACAGCCTTAACTAACACGAATTCACTATTAACAAGCAAGCCCGCCACGGCGGATTGGAGAAAACAATGAGTCAGAAACAAACCCTACGCGTCGGTGTCGGCGGCCCCGTCGGCTCCGGCAAAACCGCCCTGCTTCGCAGCCTCTGCTCCGAACTTCGCCACAAGCTGAATATCGCTGTCGTCACCAACGATATTTACACCAAAGAAGACGCCGACTTCCTCACCCGCCACGAAGCGCTTGATGCCGATCGCATTATCGGCGTAGAAACCGGCGGCTGCCCACACACCGCTATTCGCGAAGACGCCTCAATGAACCTCGCCGCCATCGACGAACTCACCGTCCGCCATCCCGGCCTCGATGTGGTATTCGTCGAAAGCGGTGGCGACAACCTCAGCGCCACCTTCAGCCCCGAACTATCCGACCTAACGCTCTACGTCATCGACGTGTCTGCCGGCGACAAAATCCCGCGCAAAGGCGGCCCCGGCATCACCAAGTCCGACCTGCTCATTATCAACAAAACCGACCTCGCCCCTATAGTCGGAGCCGACTTGGCTGTGATGGATCGCGACGCGAAGAAAATGCGTGGCGATCGGCCTTTCGTATTCTCAAACTTAAAAGCCGGCACCGGCCTCCGAGAGATAATCGATTTCATACTCGACGAAGGCATGCTGCAGCCGACAGAAGTCGCAACAGCTTAAAACTTCGCACCCCCAATAACAGTTCAGGCTGATACTGAGCAGAGTCGAAGTATCGAAGCCCAGGTAAAAATCAAAGGAACCAATCGTGAAAAACCTAATAAAAACTGCCACCATTACCACCGCCGCCGCACTAACCAGCACCACAGCCCTCGCCCACTCAGGTGGCTTCGCCGCCACACATGATATGGAACATGCTATGTGGCTTATTATTCCTGCAATCGCGGTAGTAGCTGCTGCGGGTCGCTGGCTATGGCAAGCTAATTCCGAGAAGTGAGCCAAACCAACTGCACGTTAATGAACCTCAAAATTCAGTGTCGCATGCATTGAAAAGGACAACGTTGCTAGTAAGATCAATGGGCTTAACCAAACCCCGTTCGCTCGAAAACGGGGGATCTCTGCAGCGTTAACCACCTTTTCCTCACCCGTTTTTTCGCAGCCTCCAGAAAAGGTCTTTCAATCCGACTTGGATTCTTATTGATACTTAGATCAGCCTCATTATCGAGCTCAAGATTTCACGATCGATGCAGCAGAAATATCTTATTACGCAAAGTCTTAAGAAGCCAAATCCCCAATAACCTATTCGCTAATCTCAGGAGCTGGTTCATCCTCTTCCACAATATGCGGAAAAAAGAGTTTCCCCATTAAAATGCGAAAATTGGTCGGAACGTCTTCCCAATTTTCACCCCAATTGCATGTGGATTGATACGCCTTGAACGGTTTTTCTGAAGAAGGGGCGTCGTATCCGAGCAAATCCTCCATGCATTCTTCCAGCACAAAAACTCGACTAGAGTCACCAACCGCAGCTTGGATTGGCGCGTTAAATTTCTCGGCACCAGCAACACCGGCATCTCGATCATGCATCACGATATAGTTGATGGCTAAAGCATTGAAGTACTTAGAAATACCAATTATGGAGGCCTTCCCGCGCGCTTTTATCACCTCAAAATCAGTCGATATTTTTCTTCGGACTTCAGCCGGCAAACGCATAATGGCTTCTCGTAAAACGATATCTTCAGTGTCGCCCTCGACCAACACAACCGTTTTCGTGAAGAATGCTCTTGCCACATAATCATCAATTAGAAGCAACATTTTTACGTAATCCTTATCACTTTCGCTCAGCGCTACGAATTTGTCCGAAACATTAAACGTGATGCACTCTGCGTTTGCACCTTCACACCTAAAACGATTAAGAGTTTGCCTAGGCTTTCGAGAGAGATCGATAAGGAATGGAGAATGAGTAGTAGCAACTATCTGAGACTCGTTTCCCGACAACTCATAGATCGTATCTCTCATCTGGTTAGCTGCGCTTGGATGCAAATAGATCTCAGGCTCTTCGAACCCGATAATCAAACTTCGGCCGGATTTATCTTCACGGTTTGATAACCACTGCTGTCTAAACCTCAGCATACCGAACACGGCAGATCGAACCATACCTGTCCCTTGATGGCTCACTGGGGTTTGAATATTGCTGGACATCGCTATTTCGAATGACGGAACCAACGCTTTTTTGGGGTCACTTAGGTCCGCTGTTGCGTGAAGCTCCGAATCAGGAAATACGTTCGACAATACCTTGTTAAGCTCAATCATCATCTTGCCGAATTCCGAATCGGCATCGGACGGGTCGAGCTCTTTACTAAGCTCGTCGAGATATTTTTGAGCTTCAGTGTAATTATCCGACTGGTCTCGCACATCCTCAAAAAGCTCATTCAGAGTCTTGCCTAGCACTCCCTTTTTGGGATCATCTATTTCGTACGCAGCGGCTTCCGCAGGAATTTTGAGGAATGTAGGTAAACGACTAAGAACGTTGCCTGGGATTCCTCCCGGGTTTACGAACCACTCATCCTCATCACTTATTTCCCAGATGTCGTCAATGGCTTCCAGCATAATTTTGTCTTTGTTGGAAATATTTTTCGTCAAATCTGCAAAAACACCACCGAACTGTTCTACATCAGCTCCAGCATCGATATAGTCTTGAGGACTTTTACAGGCTGAAAAGCCAGAAGATAGGACTCGCTTTTTTGACTTGAGCTCAACAACGACATCTTTACCCAGCGTGTAAGACTTTCGGTAATGGATTGAAATGCCCGACTCATCTGAGTCCGCCGGAACGTCGTAACTGAACGTTCTACCTTTGAATCCACGCCATGAACCAGAATCAGAAGGTACATTTCGAAACTCTGCCTCCAAAACAATGCAGTCACAAACTACTTTTTTCTCACCTGTTTCTTCATCAATTTCTGAATAGTAATCAGCTTCAAGAATCCGTTTTTTAGCAGAAAGAAGATGCTCAATCGCGACTAATGATGAGCTTTTTCCCGCGTTATTTGGGCCAATGCAAAACGTCGCATCACCAAACTCAATATCAACTGATTGAAGACGGCGTAGACCTTCAACATGTAGTTTGTGAAGCTTCATTGGTTCTCCGAAAAAGCATCATTAATTTATAAAAATTAACCATACCCTTAAGTAGCGAGCGCTAATACAGTTAATCCCCAAGCATTGTCCTAGCAAGAAAAACCTATCCGCCCTGCGTCAGCACCCGAATAGCACCCGCCGCCGCCGACGTCCGGTTATCCACTTCCAGCTTCCTGAATATTTGCTCCAGATGCTTATTCACCGTCCGCGGACTCATGTCGATGATTTCGGCAATTTCACGGTTGGTTTTGCCGTTGGCTATCCAGAACAGTACTTCTGATTCACGTTCTGTTACCGGTAACTTGAGCCGCAGTAGTTCGGCACCACTGGGTTGGTTACTGTCAATGAGTTTTAGCAGGCGTTCCTGTGGGTTGCGGTTATCAACGAGCTGCACTTCCAGCGGGTAGCTAAGCTTTTTTAACTTCAGGCAGTGAGAATTCGAGGGGTTGTGGCTGAACCACTGCGAGAGCTGCGGTGCGAGTTTGTTGATCAGCCATTGGTCATTGGCTTTGGCGGTGGCGAACAGGTGTTTTACGCCCGGCGTGGCCCAGAGTATCTGGCCTTGTTCATCGGCGGTGAACAACGGGTGGCCGGTGGTGTCGAGGGCACTCTGCGCACTACTGGTGCGGCGGGCGGTGCTGAGGTGTACGCGAATACGGGCAATCAGCTCGTCGGGGTTAATCGGCTTGGTGAGGTAATCTACCCCGCCAGCTTCGAGGCCTTTTACAATGCTGTCGGTATCGCTGAGGCCGGTCATAAAGATAATCGGCGTGTCGGTAAAACCATCGGCCTTCAACCGCTTACAGGTTTCAAAACCGTCGAGGTTCGGCATTATCGCGTCAAGCAGAATAATGGCGGGCTCAATACGTTTGGCAATGGTGATAGCTTGTTGGCCTTCGAGTGCGACCAGCACCGTAAAACCAGCAGCTTCGAGCGCTTCGTTCATAAACGTCAGCGTGTCGGGTGAGTCATCGACCACCAGTACGATATCGCCATCACTTTGCAAAGCGGTCATTGTTTATCTCCCGGCGGCTCATCACTACCCGGTTCTGCATTGCGGGTAAGCTGTTCTAACTTATCGAATTGCATATAACGGGCCGCGTCTTCGAGCTCAGTGAGTGTTTTCGACGTACATAATGCCAGTGAGCGTATCCGTTGCAATACGTCACGCACGCCTTTGATATAGCCCATTGAGGCTGATGAACGCAGTTCGGCAAATAACGGATGTGAGAAGTCATTTTGCGCCGTCGCTGTCGCTGATTCAGCCTCCACCGGCTCAGGTCCGTCGGCAGGCAAAAATGACGACGTTCCTCCCGCACTGGTTTCTGGTAATTGATAACGCCAGGTAAGGCCCGCGTGATGGGCTATTTTTTCCAACAGGCTGGTTAATTTCACCGGTTTGGCGATGTAGTCGTTATGTAGCTTTTTGCTCACGTCGGCGTCGTGATATTCGGTAGCGTCTGCGGAAACCATAATTATTGGCGCGGTGATGCTGTCGGCGCGCAGCTGCTTTACTAGCTCATAGCCGCTCATGCCCGGCATGGACACATCCACCAGTAACAAATCCATAGTGGCTAAATCACTACGTTGCAGGCAGGCTTCACCGTGCGCTGCGGCGAAGACATTGAACCCTAACGGGCTGAGTAAATCAGCCATTAACTGCCGGTGGTTAGTTTCGTCATCGATCACCAGGACATTTCTGACCTGACCTTCGTAGCCAGTGATGTGTTGCTGTACGGCGGCGGTGATAACGGGCTGCTCGATACTGCTCATCATTAGCGTTACTGCAAAGCGACTGCCTTCGCCTACTTTACTGCTCACCACCAGTTCGCCGCCCATCAGCTCAGTTAGTAAACGGGCTATTGTTAAGCCCAAACCGGTACCCGACACCTGCGGTCGGCTAGCGCTGGTGATACGCTCAAACGGTTTAAATATTAGCTCCAGTTGTTCATCACTAATGCCGATGCCGGTATCTGTTACGGTGAATTCCACCACCTGAAACCGATAGCGAACGTTAAAGTCGACCCGGCCCTCCTGGGTGAATTTCACCGCGTTAGAAAGCAGGTTAATGAGTATCTGCCGCAGCTGTTTTTCGTCGGTGTGGACATAGCGCGGGAGCTGTGGCGAGCATTGAAAGCCAAATTCAATGCCTCGCGACTTCGCTTCGCTGCTGAACATTTGCACCAGCTGATCGAGCAGCACCCGTAAGTCAACTTGGCTGCGGTGGATCTCCAGCCGCCCTGCTTCAATGCGGGAAATATCCAGCAGGCCTTCAATCAGATCGGCCAGGTGCTCACCGCTGCGTTGCATAATGCCGATGGCATCCTGCCGATGCTCCGGAATGGAGGGGTCGCGACTCAGTAGCTGCGTGTAGCCGAGTATCGATTGCAACGGGGTACGCAGTTCGTGGCTAATGCCGCTCAGGTAGCGGCTCTTGGCAAGGTTCGCCGCTTCAGCGAGTTCTTTTGCTTCCTGCAATGCCAGATCAGTTTCGGAGTGGGCGTCAATTTCTTCCAGCAAGCGCTGGGTTTGGCGGTTCGACTCGGCCTGCGCCGAGCTGCGGCTTTCATGGGCCAACAGCAGTATCCAGCCAAAGACACCGGCAATGATGATCGAGATGTAATACAACACCCAAAGTGTTCGGGCGACGAGTGGAGCGTTGGTTCCGGCGTCGGCGGCCATGTGGTAGTAAACCAAGGCGAATAGTAGACCGATGACAGTGCTGCCAATCAAGAGCACTGCGGCAAAGCGACCCAGCCGTGAATCAAGCATGGAAACCGCACGACGCGGCAGAAAAGTGCTTAGGAATAGCGGCACTTGTTCAGCAGCACGACCATGTGGTTTACACATATCCTGACAGCGACCATCCAGCGAGCAGCACAGTGAGCAAATCGGGCCGCTGTAGGCGGGGCACCAGCTGGTGTCTTCGGTTTCAAACTCGGTTTCACAGATGCAGCATTCGTAGCTGTTAGTGGTAGTGGCGGGTAGGCTGCTTTCAC
>CAJQNE010000476.1 GCA_905479545.1 uncultured Gammaproteobacteria bacterium
CGCCTGAAGCGTTTTTCACTAACCAGGTCCAACCAGAACCAAAGTTACCGGCACCTGCGGTTTCGAACTTTTCTTTAAACACGTCAAATGAACCGAAAGTGCTGTTAATCGCATCAGCCAGTGCGCCGCTAGGAGCACCACCGCCGTTCGGGCTAAAGCCGGTAAAGTAGAACGTATGGTTCCAGATTTGCGCAGCTTGGTTGTACATGCCGCCGGACGCTTTCTGAATAATTTCTTCCAGACTCATGTCTGCGAATTCAGTGCCTTCAATCATGTCGTTTAGCTTATTAACATAGGCATTGTGGTGCTTGCCATGATGGTAATCGAGCGTTTCGGCCGAAATTACTGGTTCAAGGGCATCTTTTGCATAGGGCAATGTGGGTAGTTCAAAGCTCACTGTGGTTCTCCTGATTATGAATAACTGCGGCAGTAAAGCCGCGACGGGCAAGGCCCTCAACGCTATTTAAGCATTTGCGAACGGGCTTTTCGAGTAGCACCTGATCCAACGGCGCTATCGTTGTAAAGATTTTAAGCAGATGGCGTGCCAGCATAGTAACTATTCGACCGGCCAGCCTACATAAGTGCGGCATTCAGCTGACGAGAAACCGACAGTACGGCCTCATATGTCATGCCAATTTTCTGATTGCCAAAGAACAACTTAGTTTGACTCCAAACGCTATCGTTCCGGATGTAATCGAGCAACTCGCAACCATCCCAGCGAAGCCGAAACACCTGAAACTGACTGACACCGGGCGACAAAACTTTAATGATGTCGGCGTCTATCAGGTTTGCTTCAAGCAGTAATTCCACGTGCTGCAACAGCTCACTACCGCGGTCGGCTTCAAAGTCTGCCGGTATAACTACCGTATCTCGCGGGCAAGCATCTACAGCCAGTAGTAGCTCGCGAATCGTATCCCAATTTCGTTCCATGACCTATGTCTGAATATTGCCGGTAACAAAATCCTCGGTTACCGGTGGCGGCGAATGAGCAGCCCGCTCCATGGGCTGCTCCTGCACGCGATATAAGGTCTAACGCCTATGTTATCGCGGCGATTACTATCCGTTAGTTTTGAGCGTTAGTCCATGCACGGCTAAATATCTACTTATAGCCTACAACTCAGCCCATAGGGTGACGAACAACGATTGTTTCTTCACGGTCGGGGCCGGTAGAAATAATATCGATAGGCGTTTCAGTAAGTTCAGCGATGCGCTCCAGATAATTTATAGCGGCCTGCGGCAGCTTGTCGTACTGCTGCACACCGACCGTACTCTCCTGCCAACCGGGCATTTCTTCGTAAATTGGTTCACAGGCTTCGAAAGCCTCGGCACCCACCGGCATGGTGTCAATTTTTTCGCCATTAACCTGATAACCGGTGCAGATATTCAGCACATCAAGACCGTCAAGCACGTCGAGTTTAGTCACACATAAACCAGTAACGCTGTTATTGATGATTGAGCGACGCAGCGCGACCGCATCAAACCAGCCACAACGACGGGCCCGGCCGGTGGTGGCGCCGAATTCATGCCCTACCCTGGCTAAGTGCTCGCCCATTTCGTCAAACAGTTCTGTCGGAAATGGCCCGGCGCCAACACGAGTGGTGTAGGCCTTAACGATGCCCAACACGTAGTCGACATACCGCGGACCCAAGCCGGTACCCGTGGCCGCGCCACCTGCAGTGGTGTTAGACGAGGTGACAAACGGATAGGTGCCGTGATCTACATCAAGCAGCGCCCCTTGGGCGCCTTCAAACATAATCGAGCCGCCTGAACGCTGAATGGCCTCAAGCTCAGCGGTCACATCACAGACCATGGGTTTAATTTTCTCAGCCTGCTGCAACAGCTCATCCAGCGTGGCCTGAAAATCGATTTTGTCGGCATTAAAATAATTAGCCAACACGAAGTTATGGTAATCCAGTACTTCACCGAGCTTCGCAGCGAGCCGCTCGCGATGAAACAAATCGTCGACCCGCAACGCACGGCGGGCGACTTTATCTTCATACGCTGGCCCAATGCCCCGGCCGGTGGTACCGATAGCGCTTTTACCGCGAGCGCGCTCACGAGCCTGATCCAGCGCAATGTGATACGGCAATATCAGCGGACATGCCGGGCTAATACCCAGTCGCTCTACCACGGGCACACCGTTATCTTCCAACATCTGCATTTCTTCGAGTAGCGCAGCGGGTGACATCACCACGCCGTTACCAATCAGGCAGCGAACGCCTTCGCGCAAAATACCGGACGGCACGAGGTGCAATACCGTCTTTTTGCCTTCGATAACCAATGTGTGGCCGGCATTGTGCCCACCCTGAAAGCGAACAACTGCCTTGCTGCGGTCGGTGAGCATATCGACAATTTTGCCTTTACCCTCGTCGCCCCACTGAGTGCCGATAACGACTACGTTTTTGGTCATGGTTGGTTTTTCCAAAGTTCTATAAATGCTTATTCGGCCTGACGACTGCTATCGCCACACCGTGAATAGGGTTTGCGATTACAGTGCCGCCAGCTCCCAGCTGAAGCCGGTGCTATGACCTTCGCCATCGCCCGTGCGCTGCAGCTGTCGGGTGCAGTTTGCATCGGGTTGGCATTTGCCATCGGGGCCGCTCAAGGCACGCACCACTACCCGACCCGAATCACGGAGTGCCCGCACCCGGGAATCCAGCGCAGCATCAACGCCAGCGGCCAGAGGCGCCCAAATACGTTCCTGTGCCTCGGGCTGTGACTCAATGGTTGCTGCTGAAACTTTAAGCAACAGCTTTAAATCGGCAGTAAAACCGGTAGCGGGCCGGGCGCGACCGAATGCAGCGCCGGCACAATCGTAACGACCGCCACGCGCTAACTCCTGGCCGGTTCCCGGCACAAACGCGGCAAACACCACCCCAGTGTGGAATCGGTAGCCTCGAAGCTCGGCGAGATCAACATGCAAACCAATATTCGGATACTGGTTACGCAGCGCGGTTGCAATACATTCAACTGAGTCGATGGCGGCTTTTACCTTATCGCCAGCATCGGCCAGCACACCGCGGGCCGTTTTTAGTACGTCCATACCGCCGCTTAAGTTAGCAAGTTCGGCAAACATCGACCGCCACGGCTCCTCGATATTCCAACCCGCAAGCAGCCCGGCAATATCATTCACCGCTTTACGTTGGAGCGCTTCAAACAGAGCATCTTCCTGATCAGCACTAAGCTCAGCAGCCTCGGCCATTTCGCGATAGATGCTGACATGGCCAAGATCGATATGCAGCTTCTCAGCGCCTTTGCCGCCTGCTGCCAACACCGTTTCAATCATCAGTGACGCCACTTCTAAATCGGCCGCTATGTCGCCGTGGCCAAAGAGCTCAGCGCCAATCTGCAACGGCACACGTGTGCCGCCAAAACAGTCCGGGCGAGCATGCAACACGCTACCGACGTAACACAGCCGGGTGACTTCATCGCGGTTTAGCCGGTGCGCATCAATACGGGCAACTTGCGGTGTCATGTCAGCCCGCACGCCTAACATCCGGCCCGACATTTGATCGGTAACCCGCACAGTTTGTAAATCCAGATCGCCACCACTGCTAATCAACAGCGATTCGATAAACTCCACCAGCGGCGGGTCAACTTGCTCGAACCCCCAACTACGAAAACGATCGAGCGAGCTACGCCGCATCTTTTCCAGTGCGGCGGCTTCCGAGGGCAGACTCTCTTCAACACCATCAGGCAATAGCCAGAGGCCGCTGGCGCTGGTAGTAAGCTGCTCGGTTTTGTTTGATTCGTTGCTGGACATCTTTATCACTTATTCAGTTCGGTGTTCTGAGGCTAACCACAAAAAAACCGCTACTAACGATTAACAATGAGCAATAGCACTAAACCCAGCACCATGCTCACTAAGCCCGCCAACCGCAGCGCACCATCCGGCAACTGAGTTAAGCGGGCCATGTAACGGCGAAAGCCGTTCGGGTTAACGAACGGCATTAGGCCCTCGACCACAAGCAATAACGCCAGGCCGGTGAGTAGATTGATTAACAAGCTAGTCGGCTACTGCGCTGATGCCGCCGGGCTATTGCCGTTACTAGAGCCGTTGGCATTTGTCGTGCCATTAGCATTGTTGAAGTACTTGAAGAAATCGCTATTCGGATCAAGCAGCATTACGTCACCACGATTCGACAACACCTGCCGGTAAGCGCTGAGGCTGCGATAGAACGAATAAAACTCTGCGTCTTCAGTATAGGCATCGGCGTAGGTTTCAGCCGCTTTGGCGTCGCCCAGGCCACGAGCTTTTTCAGCTTCACGGAATGCGTCAGCGCGTAAAACTGTCGCTTGCCGGTCTGCGTCTGCACGAATGCGTTCAGCGGCTTCGTTACCCTGAGCTCGTAGCTCGGTGGCAATACGCTGACGCTCTGAACGCATGCGGTTAAATACGTCTTCCGATACAGAGTCCGGCAAGTCAATACGCTTAATACGCACATCGACCAGCTCAGTACCCAGCTGCTTAGCTTCTGTTTTAGCCAATGGCAGTGTATCGGCAATATCGCCACGCTCACCACTCACTACTTCCTGAACCGTGCGTTTACCGAACTCGGCACGCAAGGTGTCTTTCAGGATCTGTAGCAACCGATCTTCGGCAGTACGTACATCACCCTGAACTGAGTTGAAGTACTCCAGCTCATTATCAACCTTCCACTGAATGTAGAAATCGACAATTACGTTTTTCTTCTCAGAGGTAAGGAACTGCTCAGGGCCGGAGTCTGTGGTGGTAAGCCGGGCATCAAACTTCATGGTGTTTTCCCACGGCAGCTTGAAATGTAAGCCAGGTTCGTAGTTCAGGCCGGTAACGTTACCAAAGCGTATCTTTAACGCTTTCTGACCTTCTTTAACGGTAAACAGGCTGGTCGCCAGAATACCGATAACAACGATCAGTAATATCGCCAGAATCGGGGCTTTATTCTTCATTCTCAAAACTCCTAGCGAGTGGCGCGGATGCGGGTTCGGCTGCGGGCTTCCGTACTAGCGGAATCGTTTATCTGCTGCGTCCCGCTGCGGTTC
>CAJQNE010000477.1 GCA_905479545.1 uncultured Gammaproteobacteria bacterium
TCCGCGAGCACGGAGGCTTAATGAATTTTCCTTTCGGTCAGCAACCGGCTTGTATTAGTCCGGTTCGCTCTTCGCTCGTTTGTTTCACACTATTGCTGCTAGCCGCCTGCGGCGGTGGTTCTTCCCCTGGCGGCCAAAGTAGTAACGACCAACAGCCTTCCGGGCCGGATACACCGGCAGAACGCGCGGAGCTGATCCTTAAAGCCACGACGGCTTTACCACCAGGCCAGTCAGGATTCATTTCCAGCACGGGCCAGACCAATGGCATGGCTACCGATGAACCCAGCGACTACGGCGAACACCTGGACGACCAACGGGAAATGTATTGGTCATTTATGTCAAAAGATGGCCTGTTTCATAAAGAAGGCACGCCAATATCACCCAAAGAAGGGGTAGAGATTTACCTCGATGAGTTTGGCGTGCCTGCGGTTTACGCTGACAATATTGGTGATGCCTGGTTTGGTGGCGGCTATATCATTGCCTCACAGCGGTTATTTTTAATGGACGCAGTACGCCGCCTGGGGAAAGGTAACTTTGCTGAGCTCACCGGTTGCGGTTCCATCGCGGCAGACCTTATGCAACGTACCCTCAGCTACACTCAAGCCGAGTATCAAACATTTTTTGACGAGCTGCACCCTGACTCTCAGGCTTCGATTCTGGGTTATAGAGACGGCGCTAACGCCTGGCTTGCTGAAGTTCGCAACGACCCGAATAAGCTGCCAGCCGAATACGGGTTGCTAACCACCACGGCCCAGCAAATCCCGGACTTTACCTTTGATGACCTACTCGCAGCCGGGGTTTTCATTACCCGCTCCGTAGCCACTGACGGCGGCACAGAGTGGCAAAATATCCGGGCACTGCGGGCGCTAGAGGCGCAGTTCGGACAAGCGGAGGGGCGTCAGGCATTCTTTGACCTGAACTGGTTCGAAGATGCACAAGCCGCATCGACGATTCCCCGGTCGGTGGCGACGTTCAGCAACCATCCGGTTGCAGCCAGCGGTCGTGAGGCAGTATTCAATGCAGCGGCCGACTACGCAACTGCCCTACCCGACACCCTGGAACACGGTCCTGGCACTGGCGTAGTGACGTTGCCAGCGGAATGCGCCGGCAGCCCTGACGCGCTATTTTCTGGCTTGGGTGGCCCGCAAGGTAATACTGGCACCGGCGGCGGATCTGCGTCCGCTAATGACGCTGAGAGTACTAAGCTCATTGAAGGTTTAGCTAAGAATAGCGACAACGTGCCAGAGGGTGACGCCGCAGCTGCCGAGTCCGCAAATACAGCGCCCGAAGTTGGCAAAAAGCCTGTGCCGGCCAATCCGTCATTTACTGCGGACATGGTCGCTAATGCGGTTCAGTCAGTGCAAAACTGGGGAGCGGGTTTGCACGGCGGATCGTACATGGTGGTAATGCGTGACCCGCTAACTGAAAACGGCAGTACCTTAATGATCAATGGCCCACAGCTGGGTTACTCCTACCCCAGCCAACTGGTCGAAATTGAAATTCACGGCGGCGAATACAACGCTCGCGGCTCGACGGTGCCCGCCCTTCCAGCAGTAGGTATAGGTTACAACGAAGATGTTGCCTGGGGCATTACCACCGGCTACAGCAAGACCATTGACAGCTTTATCGACACTATTTGCAGTACCGACCAAATTGCCGCCGGCACCTGCGCCGCCGACCAGTTCTTCCACAACGGCCAGTGGCAGGATATGAGCTGCCGCATCGAGACCATTAACTACCGTCTGGCAAGCATGGGCGCGCCGGTGGGACCTGCTAGCCAGTCGATAACGCCGAAGGTATGTCGCACAGTGCACGGGCCGATTGTGGCGCGTGATGACGCGGTCGGACTAGCTCGTAGTGTTAGCTATGCGATGTGGATGAAAGAGCTGCGCAATATTGACCCGATTCGCGAATGGTCACGCTCAACAAGTTTCGCTGAAATAAACGCCACGGTGAAAGATTTGACCTGGAACGAAAACCTGATGGTTGCCAGCAAAGACGGCAATATTGCGTTCTACCACCCTGGTCTATATCCGCAGCGAAGCGCGCAAACCGATCAACGTTTACCAATACCGGGGGAAGGTGATCAGGACTTCACTGGCACCCTGCCGTTCTCTGCCATGCCGAAAATAATTAACCCGGCGCAAGGTTTCGTCGCCAACTGGAATAACAAACCCGCGCACGGTTGGTTAGGTGGTGAAGGTATTAGCTCACATTCCCGGCCTGGCGGTTCACGCGAACGCGTATCTGTCATTCAGGACCTGGTAAGTGCACGTGACAACTGGGATTTCGCTAGCCTGCAAGAGCTTGATAAGCAGCTGGGCACTATAGATCCAAAAGCGACGGCCTATTTGCCGAACATGATTGCTTTCGCAGTGCGCCAAAATGAAACACTTAGCGATCGCCAGCGCGGCGCCCTGCTGAAAATTGTTAACTGGGACGGGGGGTTCTACGACTTCGCACTGGATATCAATGACGAAGAAGCCAAAGCGTTGCCACCGACCACTATCTTTACTTACTGGGTACAGGCGATTCGTGATGAGCTGTTCGCACCCCTAAAAATGATGCAGCTTGACGGCTTCCAAACACCCGATGACAGCGATGACGACCGCAGCGTGTTTGATCGGCAAGCCGGCGTCGGCAACCATGTTTTTGACATGAGTGTGCTCGACAACCTCGCTATACGTATTCTGCAGCCGAGTAGTTCATCGCTAAACGTTCGGTACGACTGGGCCGGTGGCCGGGACGCCGACACTATTCTGGCCACAACGTTAAACACGGCACTCGACAGATTAGAAACTGACTTTGCCAGCACTAATCCTGATGACTTCCAACGCACGCATCCGCGTAGTCCGATTTGTTCACTGACCGGCGGCGTCATCGGGCCCTGTATAACCATGCCGTACCAAGATCGCGGTTCCTGGAACCAGATTATTGGTTGGGAACCAGCCGACGAATAGTTCGCTATTCGGTTCTTGGGGGTTGGAGCTTGTAGTATTCCTACCGGACTTTTGACGACTGATAGCCTACTATATGTTGTCTATTACCGGAGCCCATAATCGGGTTCACAACGGAATTTAACGTTATGCGATTACTGTTATGCGAATACTAATACTCACCGCCAGCCTGTTGGTGTTAGTCAGCTGCGCTACCCCTTACAAACCCAACAATAACCTGCCGCTACAAACCGCTGAAGGCAAGGCAATTTCCAGTGGCATTATTCTAGGTTCAGTGACAGCCGGCTCGCGCTACATGAACGTGCAAGCCCGGTTCGAATCAACCGACGGCCAAGGCTACTACGGCGTTGTTCAGAGCCACGACGATCTCGGAGACTCGGCGCGAGAGCATCCGCTCCGCTACCGTAATATCTTTGGTGACACCTTCGTAACCCGCATACCTGCTGGTAACTATGCGTTCACCAGTTGGAAAATGACGGTACCGGCTAATACCGAAATGTTATCGCCAGAAAATTTAACACCGGTGCCATTTACCGTAAATCCTGGTGAAACCGTTTATCTAGGCAATATCCACTTTCCGCAACTCGAAACCCGCGACGCCAACGGCCCGAGAATACCCACCGGGACCTGGGCCATTACCAACAACCGAGAGATCCGGGACTCCGATGCAATTTATTTGCAACACCCTGAGTTAAAGACTGTGTTTGTCACCCGCCGTGTACTGGATGGTGCT
>CAJQNE010000478.1 GCA_905479545.1 uncultured Gammaproteobacteria bacterium
TATGGAACCGGCGTTTGAGATCGAATCGTAATTACGTATCAGCAGCTTTACCAGCTAACTACAGCAGCGACACAGGAATAACTAAAAGACACAACAACAGCAGACGACGAACGTGTTTATGTGAGTTAGCCCCTGCCGATATTTAAATAGCTAACTACCCGCCCGTTAAATTCATAAACCGCAATGGCTCAGCCGCATCTGCATTGAGATCAAAAGTATGCCCTTCGGGCTTTATCGCCATTGAACCCCGGATCGCCCGAACCAACGACTGTTCGTCAGCACCTTGCTCGCGTAGCACTGCTCGTAAATCAACAGAGTGCTCTTGCCCTAAACACAGCAGCAACCGCCCTGCCGCTGTTAGTCGGACGCGATTACAGTCACCACAAAAGTTATGGCTATGCGGCGAGATAAAGCCGATGCGGCTCTTCGAATCTGGCAAGCGATAGTATTTTGACGGGCCACCGGTTTTATTGGTTGTTGGCAGGAGTTCAGTAAACTCTTGTTCAATAATCTGCCGCACTTCATCACTCGAGCAGAATTGCAAAGCGCGGTCGTGTTCGGTGATGGTACCGAGCGGCATTTCTTCAATGAAGCTGATATCCAGGCCGCGATCCGTCGCGTATTGGACCAACGCCGGAACTTCGTTGCTGTTGCGGCCTTTAAGAATAACGGCGTTGAGTTTTATCCGGTCGAAACCAGCATCAATAGCCGCGTCTATGCCCGCCAGTACCTTGTGCAGGTCACCGGTACGGGTCAGTTCGCGGAATAACGATTCGTCGAGCGTATCAAGACTGATATTCAGTCTACTGACACCGGCGTCTTTCAACGTAGTTGCAAGCCGCGGCAGCTGACTGCCATTAGTGGTTAGTGTCAGTTCATCTAAACCCGGCAGTGCGGCCAGTCGCTCCAACAACCAAGGTAAACCTTGCCGAACCAAAGGCTCGCCGCCGGTAATACGTATGCGTTTAACACCTTGCTCTACAAAGCTACGGCCGACGCTGAGCAGCTCCTCCAGTGACAGCACTTGCTGGCGCGGCAGGAAGGTCATGTCTTCGCTCATGCAGTACACGCAGCGGAAGTCGCAGCGGTCAGTTACTGACATGCGCAGGTAATCGACTCGCCGACCGAAGCGGTCGATTAGCTGTGATTGATTAGCGTCGGATAATTGCTGTAACACGTGCTGCAATGCGGAAATGTGGAGTCAATTCTGCTATACTACTCGTCTCTAAAAGGCCTTGTGGCCTTTAATTTGAGTGCAATCAGTACCATATTGGTACTACATGCGTTGATGGACTGGCTTTATGCTGCGAATTAGCAAACTTACTGACTATGGCACGGTTGTTATGACCGAGCTGGCGCGCGACCCTGCGCGAGTGGTGAGTGCAGCTCATTTGGCCGACAAGCTGAAGCTGGGCCAGGCGACGCTAAGCAAAATACTCAAGCGCTTAGCCAGCGCTGGCTTGGTGCAGTCGTTTCGTGGTGCTGAAGGTGGTTACCAGCTTGCTGGTCGCCCCGAGAGCATTTCGGTTGCCGCAATTATTGATGCACTCGAAGGCCCAATATCGCTGACCGAATGCAGTACCGACGATCACAGCTGCAGCCAGGAAAGTGACTGTGGCATTCGTGACCACTGGCAGGTAATTAATGGCGCGGTACGCGGCGCGCTGGAAAGCGTATCGCTGGCAGAAATGACCCGCTCTGCGTCTGTAGTGCCGTTGGCGCATATGCCGCTGTCGCAATTAGCGAGCAGCAAATTTTCTTCGACAACTCAGAGCGGCGTTAGCGCTGCTTAGCCCGAACAAGATTAACCGTTATATAGGTGAACTATGGCTGCTAAAGCCGAAACAGTAGAAGATTTCATCAGGGAAGGCTACGAGCATGGCTTCGTCTCCGACCTCGCTTCTGAAACCACTCCTCCGGGTTTGGACGAGGATGTTATTCGTGGAATTTCAGCGCGTAAAGGTGAGCCGAAATGGCTGCTGGAATGGCGACTGGAAGCCTATCGCCATTGGTTAACGATGGAGGAGCCGACCTGGGCACACGTCCACCACGAGCCGATAGACTATCAGGCGATTAGTTACTATTCCGCGCCGAAAAAAGACGGCGAAGGCCCCCAGAGCCTTGACGATGTTGATCCTGAGCTTCTGGAAGTCTATAAAAAACTAGGTATTCCTCTCAGTGAGCAGGAAGTGCTCGCCGGTGTTCGCAAAGTAGCTGTTGATGCGGTGTTTGATAGTGTTTCGGTCGCGACCACCTTCCGCGATGAGTTAGCCAAGCAAGGCATAATTTTCAGCTCCTTCTCGGAAGCCGTTAAAGACCATCCGGAGCTGGTGCGTAAACACTTAGGCTCGGTGGTTCCGCAAGGCGACAACTACTATGCAGCGTTAAACTCAGCGGTGTTCACTGACGGCTCGTTCGTATACATCCCGCCAAACGTACGCTGCCCAATGGAGCTGAGCACCTACTTCCGGATTAACCAAGCGAACACCGGCCAGTTCGAACGCACGCTGATTGTTTGCGATCACGACAGTTACGTGAGCTATCTGGAAGGCTGCACCGCA
>CAJQNE010000479.1 GCA_905479545.1 uncultured Gammaproteobacteria bacterium
AGAGCGGCTGCAGCCAAACATAGTGTGCCCGCTGTATCGACCATGTCGTCGATTAGCACGCAGGTTTTGCCTTTTACTTCACCGATAATGTGCATCACCTGCGCCATGTTCGGCTGCGGGCGACGCTTATCAATAATCGCCAAATCAGCATCATCCAGTCGCTTGGCCAATGCCCGCGCCCGCACTACGCCGCCAACATCAGGCGACACTACTATCACGTCTTCGTACTTTTGCCGCCAAATATCACCGAGTAACACCGGCGAACCGTAGACGTTGTCTACCGGAACATCGAAGAACCCCTGAATCTGGTCAGCGTGTAAATCGACCGTCAGTACCCGGTCGGCGCCAGCAGTAACGACTAAGTCCGCGCAGAGCTTGGCGGTAATAGGCACTCGCTGCGAACGTGAGCGTCGATCCTGACGCGCATAGCCGTAGTACGGCATTACCGCGGTAATGCTGCCGGCCGACGAGCGCTTCAGCGCATCGATAATGACCAGCAGCTCCATCAAATTATCATTGGTCGGCTGACAAGTAGACTGCACGACAAACACGTCTTTACCACGCACGTTCTCCAGTATCTCTACCTGAATCTCGCCGTCGCTGAAGCTACCAATTAGAGCCTGACCCAGCGGTAATTTCAGGTGCTTACAAATGCTCTCGGCCAGCGGCCTGTTCGCATTCCCTGAGAACACCATCATATTGGAGTCCATACCCGCCGCCCTTTTGCTAAAACCCGTGACCCGCCCCTGTTGCTAAAACGGAGGGGCAGTCGCGGCGTAAGACGCCGCTATGTAAAACGAAACAATGCGCTGGGTTCTCGCGAAGCCAGCGCATTGTTATGTGCCTGTACATTACAGTGTGCTGTACAAGCAGCAAAAATATGGCTGGGCCGGCAGGACTCGAACCTGCGCATGCGGGGATCAAAACCCCGAGCCTTACCAACTTGGCGACGGCCCAATTGTTACATGACAACATTTACGTTGCCGGTTGTTCCTCAAGCCGCTGCAGTAACGGCGACGTTTGCTGTGAACTACCGCAGCCTTTAACAACAAGGGCAGAAATTTCTGCATTGTCGCGTCTAAACTGCTGCAATGCGCACATTGCCTGCTCTAGCGTGGAGTATTCGGCAAACACACAAGCACCCGTTCCGGTTAACTTCGCCTTACCTACTTTAGCAAGCGAATCAATCGCTTGCGCCACTTCAGGGTAACTTTTGATGACCACGTTTTCACAGTCATTTCGGCCGCCCTGCTCAAGGAAGGCGCGTATTGTGCTGATGGGCGTATCGCGTGTCAATTGTTCCGCGTTAAACACCGTCTCCGTGGCAACGTGACAAGCCGGAATTAGCAACAAAAACCAGCGAGATGGTAGCTCAATCGCTTGCAATAACTCGCCTACACCCTCTGCCCATGCATTATGGCCACGAATAAACACGGGTACATCAGCACCCAACTGCAAGCCTAATGCCGCTAGTTCGTCGCTGTTCAGCCCGCAATTCCAGAGCTTATTCAGCGCCACCAACACCGTCGCTGCGTTCGATGAACCACCACCGAGGCCACCACCCATCGGCAAGCGTTTGTCGATAACGATATCCACGCCCGACAACGGCTGTTGCGCCTCGGCTTGTAACAACTTGGCTGCCCGAACCGTCAGGTCGTCGGCCGCTGCAACACCTACCGGGCCGCTTAAGCGCTGAATTTCGCCATCGTTCCGCATACGAAAGTGCAGTACATCGCCCCAACAGAGCAGTTGAAATACCGTCTGCAGTTCGTGATAGCCGGCCTTCGGGCCGCTACTGCGCCGACCGGTAATATGCAGCATCAGGTTCAGCTTGGCGGGTGCAGGCCAATTCCGACTCCACTGGCCAGCGACATTACTCATAGTTAGTCAATAATCACGTCAGAGCCCGCCGCTACGGCAGCCGCCAGCTGTCAATCGCTAACCGCACTTCCACCCCGGGGCGCGAAGCCACTAGCCGCTTTGGCAGCTCAACGCTCGCCTTGCCGCGCGCACCGTACTCTGAATACGCAACCTGCCAGCCGTTTTGCGAAATTGCGATTAACTGGCCCAAACTATTCACATCCATCGACGCAATACCACTAGGAGCCGGTCTACCCAGCACCCAGTAGCGCAGCGAGTCTATGGGCACTTCCCAACCTATTTGCTCACGAATGGCGGCCTCGGCATCGGGAGCATAAAACTCGCCATTCTTGTTCTTCACGGTCACGCTTTGACCATCGCCGCTAATACGCGTAGCGCCAATGCCGAAGGGGCCGCGGACGTTCAGCTTAAAATTCTTTTCCTGCTGCTGCCAGGCGAGCTTGCCTTGAGCATCGTCTGTGTCTTTGCCACTCACTGACAACCGGCCATTCAACTGCCAGCTGTCCATCACTTCGATCAGCCCTAACCGTTGCTGCCAACTATCAAAGTTGGCCGGGCCATCAGGGGTGGTACCAGTGAATTTCCAGCTGGCACAGCCAGACAACAGCAATAGCGTTGTTACTACAATAACTCTACGCATCATTGGTCTTGAACCTCGGTATCAGCTTTAACATCCGGAGCTAAACGCTGCACCGTCGCGCTCAACACATCATTTCGTCGCTCGCCCTGCTCGGCTTCAGCCGTTAGCGCCCGGCGCCATATATCCCGGGCCGCTGCTACGTTACCCAGTGCTAATAAAGCTTCACCGTAATGAGCGGCAACTTCGGGGTCCGGGAATAATTCATAGGCTTTGCGCAGCTGCGTCACCGCGTCGCCCACCCTGCCCATTCTGAACAGCACCCAACCATAGCTATCAATAATCGCTGGCTCATCGGGCACCTGCTCCAGCGCTTTAGTAATTAACTGCAACGCCTCGTCGTAGCGATCACTGTGGTTTGCCAGCATATAGCCGAGCGCATTGAGCGCTGAGGAATTATCAGCATCAAATTGCAAAATAGTGCGTAAATCGGCCATCGCGCCGTCTATATCACCGGTATTTTCACGCGCCAGCGACCGTGAATACAGCACGTCAGCATCGTTCGGGCTAAGCCGCACAGCCTCGTCATGTATCGACAATGCCTCCGCCTGCCGGTCGGCACCCATTAACAAATCGGCTTCCGCCTGCAACAGCCGCGGAGCTAGTGGCGCATTATTGCTCCGAATATCACGTAGATGATTCAGGCCCTGCTCAACTTTCCCGGTACGGGCTAACAGCTCGCCCACCCGAATTTGCGCCCGCAATGCCAAATCGCCCTGACCCACCTGTCGATACCAACCAATCGCTTTATCCAGTTGCTTATCCTTCTCAGCTAACAAGCCAAGATAGAACGCCGCATCGGTAGCCTTCTGGCCGGTTTTCACTAACTGTAAAAACCGTTTACTGGCGGCATCAAACTGCTCTTCCTCCATCGCCATCAGGCCCAATACAAACAAAGCATCGGCGTTGTCAGGGTCCTGCTCCAACACCCGATCGAACTCCTCACTGGCCGCATCACGCCGGTCCTGCTCGACCAACATGCGGGCGTAATTCATGCGTACACCAATGTTGTCCGGGTTTTCGACCAGCAGCGCCTCAACCGCCGCCATAGCCTCGTCAACGTTACCGGCCCGCAGTGCTATCCGACTTTGCAGCACCCGCGCTTCAGTCCAGTTCGGCCGCTTGGTGGTGGCTTTGCGAATGGCTATTAACGCTGGCTCGGTTTGACCTGCATCAACCGCCAGTACAGCGTAGCTGTACTGGGCTTCCGGCACATCCGGGTACTTCGCCGCCAAGTGCTCCATCACGGCTGCTGCACCGTCGCGGTTACTTTCTTCACCCAAGCTTGCAGTCAGCGCTGCGAAGCCATTGTCGACATCGGATTTTTGGTGAATTAGGTATTGCCGTGCTTCATTTTGCGCGGCGGGAATATCGCCAGCGCGTAAATTCAACCGCATCAGCGCCAAGCGTGCGCTCGGCTCATCCGGCCGCAACTCCGCCCAACGACGCGCCGCCGCCAGGGCGCGATCAAAATCATCGTCCAATAAAGCAAACCGCACGGCACGTTCAGCGGCTTGCGGATCATTGCTGAGCGCAGCCGCCTGCAAATAGAATTCTGCGGCGCTGCCAAACTCCCGCCGCTTGCCAGCCAGTTCGCCAGCTAAGGCCTGGTAAATTGCTTGCGTGCGATCAGAAGGCGCTGCAGCCTGAGTAATGACCGTATCCGACGACTGAACGGCGGGAGTCGCACAGCCAAACAGGCTAACAACAGCAAGCATTGCCCCCACAAGGCAAGAGGCCTTTACGGAGTAGCTTTTATAGGCGCAAAAACGAGCAAAAATCAGCGACACAGCGGCCCTCTCGGACGGGAGTAAATACAAGTAACGGCACTATACCGCAGCCATCAACTTGCCGCCGCCCATCGCAATGCCGGACAATGCCCGCCC
>CAJQNE010000480.1 GCA_905479545.1 uncultured Gammaproteobacteria bacterium
GGTATGTTTAATGGTTATTGTTAGCTGTGGTGTGCAACCCAACAATTGGTTGCAGGAACAGTCGCTGCGCTCCTTGGACAAATTTTTCCACTACGGCCTTCGGCACTCCGTTCCAAAATTCGCCCCTGAACCAAGGCGTTAAACCCCACTAATAGTCATTTGTTCACATTAGGCACACAAAAAGCTATACTCTGTAGCTATGAAACCTTTTGCTTGGAACCCTGAGAAGAATGCCCAGCTCATTGAAGAGCGTGGTATTTCGTTCGAGCGTATCGTGAACCGCATAGAAAATGGTGGCTTGGTTAATATCATTGCTCACCATAACCCGGAGCGTTACCCCAACCAGAGAGTCATGGTGGTTGATATTGATGAATATGCTTATCTGGTGCCGTTTGTGCACAATGATGAAAAGCATTTTTTTCTGAAAACTATTATTCCAAGCCGTAAAGCTACTTCGGAGTATTTGGAGAAAAAGTCATGAGTAATTTAAGCCGAGAAGAACGTGAACTTTTAGCTGCCTTTGAAAATGGCGAATTAAAGTCTGTAGATAGCCCATCAAAAGATGAAATGGTGGAGGCTGCACGGAATACCTTCAAAAAGGATAAGCGGGTAAACATCCGTTTGTCAGGCTTTGATTTGGAGCTTATTCAGGAGCGAGCATCCATTGAAGGCATCCCATACCAAACATTGATGTCCAGTATTCTTCATAAATATGTCAGCGGTAGGCTTGTTGAAGGTGGGGTCTAACAATTGGTTGCAGGCTCAGTCGCTGCGCTCCTTGGACAAGTTTTTCCACTACGGCTTCGCCTTCGCTCCAAAACTTGCCCCTGAACCAAAGCGTTATATTTACAGGAAGAGTCATGAGTACAGCTGAAATTGCACGGATAGCCCTCTTAATATCTTTCATATCAATTTTCATATCAGTTCTCTCTATCATAAGATCCAATATTTCGGATTTCTCAAAGGAAAAAATGGCCGCAATTCAAGAGTTGCTTTCTTCTAAAGTCCGTTACCAAGTTCTTCGGAACAGCCTTTATGAATCCGTTGAATCACTCGAAGGAGACAGTAGAAACTCTAATCCATTAGCTAGTTTTGATGCTGCAGTTGAAAATGGTGTCGTTGTTATTGATAGAAGTATTGAACAATTATCTAAGCTCAACAGTAAAGGTTTTCATCGTGAAACGGTGCAGCTAAGGCAGTTGATGAACATAATTCGAATCGCTGATAGTAAAGTGTCAACTGCAGAGCTTGAGGCTACTCGTAAAATAAAAGAGTTCAAAAATCGTACAACGTAAATCTAACAATTGGTTGCAGGTGACACCCTTTCCACTACGGCTTCGCCTTCGTTCCAAGAGCTCGCTTCGCTCGGCCCGTTGGGCTGCACCTGAACCAAAGCGTTAGATTCACTGCCAGCATCATTGCTGGCCGTAAAATGATAAAATGACCACTCCTCAACTAATATCCAAGAGCTAAAAAGAAGGAAATGATCAACAACCGCCATAGAGAAAAGCTGCTGAATGCGCTTGTGTACTTTTCTAGCAATGTGAACCATGCTGGAAAGACCAAGCTATTTAAGCTTCTGTACTCTATGGATTTTCTTCATTTTGAAAAAACAGGCCGTAGCGTTACAGGCCTGAAATATTTTGCGTGGGATAAAGGCCCGGTTCCAGTTGAATTGTACAACGAGTGGAAGAGTCCAGCTCTTGATTTCAATAAAGCCCTAACGAGAACAACTAAGAAAATTTCAGAAGAGATGACATCTCACCGGTTGAGCGCAAAGGCTGAATTTAACGATATTTACTTCTCTGATTTTCAGATCTCATTGATGGAGAAATTAGCAAAAAGACACTTCAATGACACCGCCGACCAAATGAGCATGAAGTCTCACGAACAGTTTCGTCCGTGGAGTGAGGTTTATGAGGTCAGAGGGCAACGATCAGCAGAAATACCTTATGATTTAATGCTGCTCCGTCGCGGCAACAAGAGGGATATAGATCTACTGAGTCTAGCTAAGGAATACGAAATGATTGGGGCTAATTACCAATGAGTCCCGCACTTTCAGGTTATATCTACTTTGATAAAAATTTTCAGTTTGATGACGGGCATGTTGGTGAGAAGCTATTCATAATTTTGGCGGACTCCTGCCTTGATTCGGATTATGTTGTTGTTGCAAGACTCACTTCAAAACAAAAAAGCGAAGCCGTTGAGGGTTGTTACTTAAATATCTACCCGCCTTGCTACTTCATGCCTGAATCGTCTTGCGGCCTGCATAAGGATAGCTGGATTCAGTTTGATTATGTCACTGAATATAAAAGCTCAATCCTAGAGCGGTGGAATAGAAAAACCGAGCTTACGGTGGCTCAAACAGCAGCGGTTGTTCATTGCATGTCTCAATGTTCTCACGTTGAAAAGTACATTATCAAAAGCTGCCAAAAGTCACTGCAACTATTAACGTGAATCTAACAATTACATGCAGGTGACATCCTTTCCGCTACGCCTACGGCTGCGCTACAAGGCTGCACCTGATGTAAGGCGTTATGCAAATTCTTTCCACTCGAAAAGTCAGCTTAAAACATCGATTTTTAGCCGTCGTACTTTGATTGCGCCCTCTTTTTTTCCATTCTGCTAGCAACTCACTCATTGCAAACCTCGCCTTGGTAATCCTAGGTCCACATTGCCAGCGTTCTATCGTAAGTTGGTCTTGGCACGCTTCCCTTTGGCTCATTGCATATCGCTGGCTTGGCTTTCGGCCCTCAAACATTCCGTCGCGTAGCTCAGCATAAATTGCTAACCTCAATCGCAACTTGATCACTTATTCAAGATGTCAGTCGGAGGCGTCAAAGTGGCAGCAAACGAACATTCGCATAACAACGCCATGCAGCCGACCCCAGCTACGCTGGGCGGCGCTTCGCTTGCTGCTTCGCAGTCGGCTGATGGCGGGCGTTATGTTTCTGGGGCCAAGGCGTCGATAAGTCCTAAATGCTGAACAAACGGAACGAAGTCTCTGTCTGAGAAGAGAAGGGGTATCGAGTTCTTGATGCAGTAGGTAGCAATAATCACGTCCGGCGTTTTTCGTATCGTGATTCCCTGCTTCCTTAGTTTTCGGTAGTTCTGAGCACAGGGAAGCACCATAGAATCTCCAAGCAGTTCGTATCGTTCCAGCTTTGAGAGTTTGCGTCGTACTAAGTCGTATTGCTTATCTGAACGGAAGCCCTGAAGTATCTCTAAGAAAATGAGGTCGCCCATGGCGGCGGCCCCGTTAAAGAGCAAGGAGTCCAGTCGGTCGGTTTGCTCGGAATGAGCGTCATTGAAGTAGTCAATCCAAACGCTGGTATCAATGAGGGTCAATCGTTGGTCCTCATTTCATCGAGGTTGCCTTCCCAGGTCACTTTGCCGCGTAGGTCTCGTACCGCTCGTTGCTGGTCTCGTTTAACCAATAACTTGAGGCCAAGTTCAACGGCTTCCTTCTTGGTGTTG
>CAJQNE010000481.1 GCA_905479545.1 uncultured Gammaproteobacteria bacterium
GCGGCCTACGCCCTTACCGGCAGTGATGATTTGCAGGTGTTAGCGACTGCTGCGAAAGAGCTACGCGACCGGATATTAAACGTCGGCAACCTTATAACTGTACGACTACTGGGTGACCCGGAGCAGCAAATTACCGTCGCGTTAGACGACCAAACTTCTCGTAGCCTCGGTATCAGCAATAGCTACTTAGCCAATCAGCTTGCCGCCCGTACGCAGATTATTCCTGGCGGCGGTGTTTATGCCGATAGCCGCCAACTCACGCTGCAACCGCTTAGTGATTTCAGCTCAATTGAAGAGCTGCAACAAACGCCTATTCGCCTACCGGCAGGCGAGGTAGTGCCGCTAGCCAGCGTTGCCGATGTGTGGCTTGGCCGCAAAGAGCCGGTTACCGGTCGCGTGTGGTTCGATGGCCGCCCGGCGGTGCTGGTGGATGCCGTTGGCGAGCAGAATATTATGAACACCGTGGAGTTCGGCGCCAAACTTGAAGCGGTAGTAACGGAAATGCGCGACGAGCTAACGGCGGCGGCGAGCCCGCTGCAGATTGAGCGGATGTTCTACAACCCGGCACGGGTAAAACAGCGGCTCGACGGTTTGTCGCAGAGCCTGGCGTACGCGATGGGGATTATTCTCATTGTATTGTTTGTGGCGATGGGCTTACGAATGGGCCTAATTGTCGCCACCATCCTGCCGCTGGTGGCAGCTATATCGTTGGCTGTTTACGCTTTCGGTGGTGGTGTGCTGCACCAAATGGCCGTTATTGGCATTGTTATCTCGCTCGGCATTCTGGTCGATAACGCTATTGTGATGGTGGAGGATATTCAGTGGCGGCTGGACCGGGGGCAAGCCGCATTGGATGCGTCACTAACCTCGGCACGCTCATTGGCGGGGCCACTCGGCGCGGCAACCGGCACCACGTTGGCCTCCTTTATGCCGATGTTATTGTCGAAGGGCGGCTCGGCAGATTTCACCCGCGCGTTACCGGTAGTGATCATTATTTCGCTTATCGCATCGTATTTATTCGCGGTGTTGGTAACGCCTATTCTGGCCCGGGCTTTTTTAAAGCCGAAAAAGCAGCAGTCAGGCGAGCGGAAGCTCAGTCTGGTGGAACGCTTCGGTGGTTTTGCCGGGAAAACCGGTGTGCGCTTTGCGTGGCTGGTGCTGATGCTCGCCGTAGTGGGCATGGTGGCTTCCGGCTACGTCGCGAAAAACTTTATGCAATTTGAGTTCTTCCCGCAGGCAGATCGCGATCAGGTCGTTATCGACATTGAACTACCCGAAGGCACCGACCAGGCCCGCACAGAAGTGGTGGTTCGCAAACTAGAGCGGCAGCTGCGCAGTTACCCTGAAGCGCTAAAGGTTCATGCCTTTATTGGTTTTTCGGGCCCCGACTTTTATTACAATCTGAAGCGCCGCGAAAATGAACCGCACGCCGGGCGTTTAGCCGTGGTGACGCCGGGGCTGGACGAAAACCTTGAGTTAATCGCCAAGGTACGGGACTACGCGGCCAAAAATTTGCCGGAAGCGCGGGTTATCGCCAATATTCTGGCTCAGGGTCCGCCGGTCGATGCGCCGATAGTAGTACGGGTTTTCCAGCCTGACCCGCAGAAGCTGTCGGCTGCGGTTGAACAGGTTTACAAAGCGTTGCGAACGGTGCCCGGAGCCATTGGCGTCGCTCAGGATATGGGCCAGGGTGCGCCCACTATTGAATACGTAATAGACGACGCTGCCGCGCTGCAATTTGGCGTAACGCGGGCCGATGTCGCCCAGGCGCTGTTAGGCCGCACGCGGGGCTTGTCGGTTGGAACGTATTGGGCCGCCGACGACCCATTGCCCATCGTCGTTCGTTCGCGTGCGGGCGATCAACTTGACCCTCAGCGGTTGGACAACATCACCGTGTTTGGCGCTAACGGCAGCAGCGTGCCGTTGATGGCAGTTGCATCACCGAAGTTGAGCTGGAAACCGGGTGTAGTGCATACCCGGAATCAGCGGCGAGTCGCGCTGGTAAAAGCATTTCTCGATTTTGACTATGCCTTTAGCGACGTGTTGAACGCGGTTAAACCAAAGTTAGACGCGTTGCAATTACCCAGCGGCACACGCCTGGAGTTCGGCGGTGAAGCCGAGAGTAGTGACGATGCCAACGGCGCGATTCTAAAAACTGCCCCCGTTGGCGCGGTAATGCTGCTGTTTTTCTTATTGTTGCAGTTCAACTCCTACCGCCGCGTCGGCATTGTAATGCTCACCGTGCCGTTAGGTTTTATCGGCGTATTTCCCGGTTTGGTACTCATGGGTATTCCATTCGGATTTCAGCCGATGCTCGGCTGCATCGCCTTGATAGGAATAGTGGTGAATAACGCGATTGTGATGTTGGGTGTTATGGATGAAAACCTGTTAAAAGGCGAATCGCTGGATGAGGCGATTTATGATGCCGTGCGCCGCCGGGTTCGGCCGATTCTATTAACTACGCTAACGACCATAGCGGGTCTGTTACCGCTGGCACTATCGGAATCGACACTATGGCCTCCCATGGCCTGGGCGCTAATTTTTGGCTTAATGTCGTCGGCTTTATTAACGATATTTGTAGTGCCTGCGCTTTGCCACTATTTGCTCGGCAAGCGCGACGAGCATCCCGAGGCTAAAGCTAAGGCTAAGCTTGTTAGCGGCACTGCGGTGGCAGGATTTGTGGCGCTAATTTGCGTCGGCAACCTAATGCCTGCACCTGCTCACGCTGATAATTTAACGCTGATGGACGCGGTAAAACGAGTCGAGACCCAGCCGTTACTGCAGGGCGCTCTACAGCGCGAAAAAGCCGCAACGGCCAATCAGCTTATCGCCAGCAGGCAGGGCTATCTGCCGTCGCTATCGGTTACCGGCCAACTGAGCCGCGTCAATGAGGCTAATTCGTTTTCCAGCCCAATGGGTGAGTTTCAAATTACCGATAAAAACCAAGCTGGCTGGCAAGTTACCGTGCAGCAGCCGCTATTGGATTTAGCTCAGCAGCGTTATCGCAAGGCCGCTGCCTCTGCGGGCGTAGAGGTTGAGCAGTGGCGCACGCAGCGTTTGCGGCAAGAGCTGCAAATGGCGGTCGTTGAAAATTGGCTCGGTGTGCTGTCGGTAAACGCTCAGCTCGGCACATTAAGCGAACTTCGCAGCAGCCTTGGCTCACAACTCGCTAAGCTCAAAGCCTTGGTAAAAGCGGGCAGAGCGCTGAAAGCCGATCAGCTGGAAGTGCAGCTGGCGCTCGACGGCATTGCTCAGCGGCGAGCGTCGCTGAATGGCCAGCGCGACGTTGGCGAAGCGCGGCTGAGTCGCTTGGTCGGCTTGCCGGTTATGGGGCTGACTGCCGGTGGCCTGCCAACCAACCCTGAAGTATTGGGCGACGCCTCATTGCAGCAAGCCAAACTGCAGCGCGGCGACTTTATCGCCTTAACGGCGGCCATGCGTGAAAGCGAACTGCAGCGGCAGGCGGTACAGGCCGAGCGCTGGCCAACCCTGGGAGCTGCGTTGTCGTACCAGCAAAACGACGGCAATGCGTTTTTACCGGAAGACGAGGCGCGGCTTGGGCTACAGGTTCGCTGGCAGCCGTTCACCAGCGGCACCTACGAACCCCGCAAAGCAGCATTGGCAGCGCAACAACAAGGGCTAGAAGCTCAACAGCAGGATTTAATGCTGCAAATGGAAGTGCAGCTAGCCGAGGCCAGGGCCGCGTTTGAAACCGCCAAGGCGAATTTGCAGCTATCGGTTTCTGCTACTACCAGCGCCCGGCAAACACTAAAAACCCGTAAAGCCCGTTTTGATGCGGGCCGGGCCACGGTAGACGATGTGTTAGACGCCGAAGCGGCTTTGGCACAACAGCGAGCTGTGGCTCTGACAGCAGGCTATGAACAGCTGGCCGCCTGGCTGCGGTTTCAATTTGCTGCTGGCAAGTCGCCGCTTACTGCCCTGAGTGAACTTTCGGCCTATTAGCTAATTATTGGCATGCCAAGCGAATATTGCCGATCGTCAGGCAATGCCAAAACCTGATCGGTTAGCGGTTCACAGGCTCTTCCGGCTGCGGCATCTTAACGGTTCGGTTAGCAGCGGCAGCATAATTTGCGACGCCACACACAGCGGCTTTACCTCTGGATAAGAGTGGTCGGAATTACCGTGGCGATATTCTCACTCGCCGCGATGCCTTCCTGTGCCCGGCAATCACCACCACCATCGTTCAGTGCGGCGGTCGGTGAACAGCGTGCTAGTTATCAGCAACTGGCGCATCTGGCGCTGCAGCAAGTGGGTGATTCGCTAACTCAGCTGCAGGGCAGCATTACCGTGTTGCTGCAGGCGCCTTCAGCCGAATCATTGCAACGAGCCCGACAGCAGTGGGCGCGCGCCCGTCGCGATTGGAATATTGCCGAAGCTTTCGGCCTTGTGCCGGCAACAGGTTTTCGTCCCGAAGCATCGAACGACAAACTACAGTTCTGGGCCTCAACCCGTATTGATGGCTGGCCGCTAGAGCCTGAGCTCCTGCACCGGGTTATCGCGGAAAATGGCGAAGCGAAAATTTACGAATTATCCGCCGAAAATATCGAAGCACTTAACCTTAGTGAGGGCGACGGCTCCTACACGCTCGGCTTTCACGCGGTTGAATATTTGTTATGGGGTGATCCGCGTCAAGCGTCGAGCGTCGAAACCATCGTAGCGTCACTAGCTAAAACCGAAGAGGAGACTTTCCGGCGACGCAGCTACCTGAATTTAGTCATGTCGCAGTTATTAGCCGATCACCGATATTTACACAACATCTGGAACAGCGGCCGCGGCAGCTATGCGCAGCGGCTTACCAAGGTCTCGGATTCAGTCGCCACCGAACGGGCGCTGCTCGGGCTATTGCGGCTTATTGAGCAGGAAATCGTATTCCGTACCATACAAGTGCCGATGCGCACCGGTAGCCCGCAGCTAGCGCAATCCTATTTCAGCCAACAGACCGGTCGTGATGTGTTGGGCAATTTTGAAGGGTTCGAAGCAGTGATGTCTGGTCGGCTGAATAGTTACAGTGGGGTGGGTATGTTGGCGCTTATTAAGGCTGTAGACCCCAATTTAGGCAACCGGCTCAATCGAGAGATGAAGCTCGCCGGGCGGGCGATTCTGGGGATTAGCGAATCATTTGATGCTACGATAGCGTCTTCGGCGGGCGACAACCGGCGGGCGATAACCGAGGCTCTGGTAACCACGCTTTTCACCCTTCGGCAGTCGCTGGAAGACGCAGCATCCGCGATGCGCCTCAATGTGGCGGATAATGCAGAACCCCGAAGGTAAGGCTGCCACGAGGAATAAGTTTGTGGCTGAGCTTGCATAATTTCGGCCAACGCTAATCTTGTCCGGGTACTGCTACTACAATCTTAAAAATGCTATGACAACCAGCAACAGCAAGCGGCAACAAAAAGGCAGCGTAGTAGGGCTCCCGCATCACCGGCGGCCGCTGCGTCAATCGCGTAAATTGCTGAAATATTCAGTGATTCTCGGCGGTATATGTTCGCTCGTCGCTCTGGTTATTGTTTGGCAGTTAGTCAGCAGCTAAAAGCAACAACACCCGCAAAACTTCCCCAAACAATGCCTTGGTAGCTCAGCTGGATAGAGCAGCCGCCTCCTAAGCGGCAGGTCAGAGGTTCGAATCCTCTTCAGGGCACCATTACCTTTTCTGACTGTTCACTAATGTGTTAAAAGCGTTGGTACGGTTGGCTATTGACCTCTTTTTAAGTTTGCCATGTTTTTGGAAAATCGTAGACATACCGCCGCTATTGGGGTGCGTTTGGGGGTATGGCGACTTGTCGCGTTACAACGGCCCGCGGAATAAAACTCACCGCTACTGCTGTTAAGTAAGACCGGGCCACTGTAATAGTCAGTTAGAGCCTTAGCGCTACCAGTCGCACGGGTGGCATTCACCGCAATATGGGAGTGGTGTATAATCGCACCACGTTACCTGCATTAGTTTGGAGCTATCCCATGAGCCTACCAAGACAAAGTATTTCGTTAACCCCCCCGAATGAAGAATGGTTGCGGTCACAAGTCGAAAGTCAGGAATACAGCAGTAAAAGCGAAGTGGTAAATGACCTGATTCGGAGGCGACGTGAAATTGATATGGTTCGTGCAAAGCTAATTGCTGCTGAGCAAAGCGGTTTTACTGATCTAACGCCAGCTCAGATACTGGCAGAATCGAAGAAGCAACTACGTCGTAATGGCGAGCTATAGGATCTCAAGCGATGCTCAGGCGGATCTGATACGCATACACCAATGGGGTGTTCGAACTCATGGAGAACAACAGGCTGATGCGTACTTTGGCAACTTTATAGACCATTTTACAAAATTGGCTGACAACCCTCGGCAATATCCAGTTGTCGAGCAAACGCGCGAAGGGTACCGGCGCAGTGTGTGCGGTGTTGATAGTGTTTACTACCGGTTGGACGGTGACGTAGTGGAGGTTATGGCGATAATCCGCCACCAAGATTCTCAAAGCTGGGTATAACCTAGCCTTTAACTGCACTACGAACTTCACTGGCT
>CAJQNE010000482.1 GCA_905479545.1 uncultured Gammaproteobacteria bacterium
TTTCAGCACCACGCTCATCGCTGTCATCGTCCGTATCGATATCGTTACTTGCGGCATTGATATCGAGCGGAATAAATATTGAGAAACTGGTGCAGCCCGGCTCACTGCTGCATTCGATTACGCCATGCTGACGACCAATCATTGACTGTGCGATCGACAAACCCAGGCCACTGCCTTCAGCCCGACCACTAACCATCGGGTAGAAAATATTCGGTTGCAGTTCAGCCGGAATTCCCGGGCCGTTATCAATGACGTCTATCTGGGCGACCAGGCGATGTCGTTTTTGGGCGATAGTATGCTGCCGGGCAACCCGGGTGCGGAAGGTGATTTTACCGGGTTCAGCGCGTCCGCCATTTTCGGCCAGCCCCTGCTTTTCCAGCGCCTGCGCGGCATTGCGGACGATATTAAGCAGCGCCTGCATCACCTCGTCGGCATCGAGCAATAAGTCGGGAATGCTCGGGTCGTAATCCCGTACCAACGTCACGTCGCGGCCTTCAACATCCACCACACTGCGCACCCGTTCAAGCACCTCGTGAATATTGGTCGGCACCGGCTGTGGCGGCTGCAACGGGCCGAGCATGCGATTAACCAGCGTCTGCAACCGATCAACTTCGCCAATAATAATTTTGGTAAATTCTTGCTGGCCGGGGTCCGGTAGCTCACGGCTCAGCAGTTGTGCCGCACCACGAATACCGCCCAACGGGTTCTTAATTTCGTGCGCCAAACCACGCACCAGCGAGCGACTAATATGTTGTTGCATCAGCACCAACTCACCACGGGCGATAATGTCCTGTCGCTCCCGTGGCGATAGCTCGATGGCCAAGGCGGCTGCTCCACCCGGCTCAGCCAACGGCGTTACCGTGCCGGTAGCAACGATGGTGTGACCCATGTTGCCGCACTTGAGCACAATCTCGTCTTCAGCATAAGGCGAGCTCGATTCCAGCGCCGCGACCATCTGCTGCTCATGCTTATCAGGGTCATCCAGCAGCTCCAGCAAGTTAATATCCAATAACTGGCGACTACTGGACTCGAACAAATCTTCAGCGGAAGCGTTCACATACCGCACCGCCAGACTCTCATCCACCAGCACCACGGCCGTATTGAGGTTGTCGAGCAGGTAGGCCTGCTGGGTTTTGGAAGCGGTACGAATGAATTTCATGGCGAACCTACGGCAGTGAATCTAAGCCGTAGCAAGTTTTGCGCCAGCTAAGTGAGCACCTGACTCAAACCAACTGCTGCATCAAAATGAGCTGTCGGGCCAAACGAGCAGAACGACTTACCGCACCATTTTAGCGCATTTTTAAGACCAGCAAGCGCTGGAACCGATTGGCGGCTAGGGCGGAGCGTTTAACGCACTAAATCGGTGCAAAAAGAACGGCTGCACCGCGCTGCGAATCAGCGGCGTTTGGGTCGCGTCTAACACCACCACTTGCACGCTATGCTCGCCGCGATTCACTTCTTTCAGAGTCGCGGAGCTATCCGGCGCCAATATTTGTGCTCGCGGTGTACCGTCCAGCAACACCATCGCAACATCGCCCACCTGCAACGGCGGGTTCAAACCGATACCAACGGTCACATCACCATTATTGCTACGCAAATTCTGGCCCGCAGTCGGCGACACAATAACCAACTGCTGATAACCCGTTGCTGCTGACTCGTCGTCAGAAGCATCATCCGCCTGGTCGCTGCTATCGTCTTCAGGAGCAGCAATGGAAGTAATAGGCGGCAGCGGCAGTTTCTCGGTTTTACTACCGCCAGGCCCTTCCGGTTTATCGCTATACAGCACGGCACCCGACTCACTGCGGTGCTTATACACCACCGTGTCGTCGGCCCGGCTAGCCAGCGTGACTGATAATGAGATTAATGTGAGGGGTAGAACTAAAACAGCTAATCGTCGGCTAACCATTGCGCCACCTGCACAGCAAAGTAAGTAAGAATCCCATCCGCTCCGGCGCGCTTCATCCCGAGCAGACTCTCCATCACCACGGCTTTCTCGTCGAGCCAGCCATTAATGGCCGCGGCTTTCAGCATCGCGTATTCACCGCTTACCTGATAGACATACGTCGGCCGCTGAAATTCATCTTTGACGCGACGAACGATATCCAGATACGGCATGCCCGGTTTAACCATCAGCATATCGGCGCCTTCTGCTAAATCCAGCTCAACTTCCAACAGTGCTTCATTGCTATTGGCCGGGTCCATTTGGTAGCTGTACTTATTGCCACTACCGAGGCTGGCTGCAGAGCCTACTGCGTCACGAAACGGCCCATAAAAAGCCGAGGCGTATTTGGCCGAATAAGCGAGAATTTTAGTGTTCACGTAACCCGCTGCTTCCAGCGCATCCCGAATGGCACCAATCCGGCCATCCATCATATCGCTGGGCGCGACAATATCGGCGCCCGCTTCGGCATGCGATATCGCCTGCTTAACCAGCACTTCGACGGTATCGTCGTTAATTACGTAGCCATTATCGTCGATAAGACCATCCTGACCGTGACTGGTAAACGGATCGAGCGCCACATCGGTAATGACACCTAACTCCGGTAACGCTGCCTTCAAAGCTTTAACGGCACGCTGTGCCAAACCATTAGGGTTAAACGCTTCGGCACCATCATCGGTTTTTACCTCCGCCGGGGTAACCGGAAACAATGCGATAGCCGGCACACCCAGAGCGTGCGCCCCGGTAGCGGCAGCCACCAGCAAATCAATCGACAGCCGTTCCACACCCGGCATCGAAGCCACAGCCTCGCGTTTATTTTCGCCCTCAATAACGAACACCGGCCAAATCAAATCGTTGCTGCTTAGCTGGTTCTCCCGCATCAGGCGGCGAGAAAACTCACTGGCACGCATCCGTCGCGGGCGGTTAACGAGCGGTTGGCTGAATCTGTTGTTGTTGGTCATTACGTACTATTACTTGCCTAACAAAAGTTGCAAAGGGCCAGAGGCTTGAATCGGCTGCGGGCAACGCCTAGTCTGGCGCAATACTATTGAAAGAAACAGCCGGTAGCGCTGCTCTTTTTCAATACACAATTCAGATCACATTATCATGTTGTAAAGCTCGTCGCCGCGCGAGCCACATTGGAGTTTAAATGCACGCGACTATGCCGCTGCTGGAAAAAACTGACTTTCCCGCAATCCGCCGCGCCAAACTAGAAACGCTACAGGTAAACCTCGGCTACCTCTGCAATATTGCCTGCCTGCACTGCCATGTAAATGCCGGCCCGAGCCGCAAAGAATTGATGGACGACGAAAACATCGACGTCCTGATCGAATACATGACCACCGGTGTGGTAAAAAATATCGATTTAACCGGCGGCTCACCGGAGATGAACCCGCATTTTCGCCGCCTGGTAGAAGCCGCCCGTGAGCTGGATGTTCACGTAATGGTTCGCTGCAACCCCACCATTCTCAACGAACCCGGCTATGAGTGGGTTGCGCAGTTTTACGCCGATAACCAATGTGAAGTGATCGCCTCTTTGCCCTGCTATAGCGAAGACAATGTCGATGCTCAACGCGGCAACGGCGTATTCGACCGCTCTATTGAAGGCCTGCAACAGCTCAACGCTGTCGGCTACGGCAAGCCGGGCACCGGGCTCGAATTAAACCTGGTCTACAACCCTATTGGCCCCACGCTGCCACCACCACAGGCCGCTTTACAAAAAGACTACGAAGAGCACCTAAGTGAAAACTTCGGCATCGTCTTTAATCAGCTGTTCACTATTACCAATATGCCCATTAAGCGCTTTGGCAGCACGCTTATCTCGCGCGGCCAGTTTGGCGACTATATGGAGCTGCTGAAAAACAGCTACAGCCGCGAGAATTTAGCCGGGGTAATGTGCAGAACCTTGATAAGCGTCGACTGGCAATGCAATGTGCACGATTGCGATTTTAACCAAATGTTAGAAATGCCATTAGCGGCAACCGACAAACCTAACGTCCACCTCCGTGACCTTATCGGCCGCGATCTGGAAGGCGAGTCAATTGCCATTGCCGACCACTGCTACGGCTGCACTGCCGGACAGGGCAGCAGTTGCGGCGGCGCTCTGGAGTCGGCTTCAGCTTAGAAAAAGTAAAAAAACGGCGAAACTGCTGCGTGAATTTAGCGGCACAAGCAAACCTTTTAACAACACCAGAACAACGTAAATACGGACCAAACCATGAGCGTAGAAATAAACGTAAAAACCCGCTATGCCGAAGGCGCTAACGAAGTACAACCGGCGCTGTGCTGCCCGGTAGACTACGATGCCAGCCTGCTGAAAATGCTGCCGCAGGAAATCATCGACCGCGACTATGGCTGTGGTGACCCGTCCCGCTATGTAAAGGAAGGCGATACCGTGCTCGACCTCGGCTCCGGCGGCGGCAAAATTTGTTACATGGCGGCCCAGCTGGTCGGCGATGAAGGCGCGGTAATTGGCGTCGACATGACCGACGACATGCTAGCGCTGGCACGCAGCCACCAAGCCGAAATGGCGACTAAGCTCGGTAAGGACCTGGTCGACTTCCGTAAAGGCTACATTCAGGATTTAGCATTAAACGTCGGCGAAATGGAAAAATACCTCGCCGAAAATCCAATTAGCGACGCAAACGGTCTGGCCGCACTCGACGGCTGGAAGAAGCAGCAACGGAAAACTACCCCACTGGTAGCAAGCGAATCGGTAGACCTGGTGG
>CAJQNE010000483.1 GCA_905479545.1 uncultured Gammaproteobacteria bacterium
AGGGGCCGATAGGGTAGCGGCGCACCATGCCTTGGTAGTTGGCGGCGCGTTCGGCGTTATCCAGCGGCAATACTTCGCCGTACATGCGTTCGGCTTCGCCGGAGGCGATACGGAAGGTTTCGATGAGGCGAGTGACTTCACCGCGGGCATCTTTAATCGGTTTGCCGGCTTCAATGCAGAGTGCATCGGCCAGTTCGTCAAAGCGTTCGGTAAAGCGTTTTACGCAGTGGTCGAGCACTTCACGGCGTTGGTAGCTTTTCCACTTAGCAAATTCGGGGGCGGCTTTTTCGGCGGCGGCAATGGCTTTGTCGATGGTCGCGGCGTCGGCCATGGCGACGCGGGTAGCTACCGTATTTTTATACTTATCGGTGACTTCAAGATCGGTATTAGCTTGTACCGGCTTGTTAGCGAGATAGTAGGGGTATTCTTTTTTTAGCATGATGAGTTCCGGATTTTTTAACCACAGATTTCACAGATTACACGGATTTAAAAGCCACTTTTTCAGCTAGTTGTTGGAGCAAGTTATTCTGTGTAATCCGTGTAATCTGTGGTTAGTTTTTAAATGATTTGGGCTTTCCCTCACCCTAGCCCTACTCTACTGCCGGAGGCCAAGGGGGAGAGGGGACTAAAAGCGAAGCGGTTATAGCGTTCAACCGTCCGTGGTGCGGAAATCCGGCCGCGCGTCCTTGCGCGGCGTTCGCTCTGCTGCGTTGTGCTTTTGCACAACGGTCAGGGCTCACCCTCTGGCTTCTACGCTGCCCAGGCGTTTCGAGAGTATTTGGTTTTCGCGGTAGTCGATCGGGATGACGATTAGCGATGGGCCTTTGTGGTTCAGGGCTTTGTCCAACGCTCCGGCCAGGTCGACTGAGTCGTTGACTTGCTGGCCTTGCCAGCCGAACGAATCGGCTAGTTTCATCCAATCAGGGTTGGTGAAGGATAGGTCGGTGTGGCGGCCGAAGTGGTCTTCCTGTTTCCAGGCGATCAGGCCGTATTCGCCGTCTTCCCAAATCATCATGGTTACGTCAGCATTCAGCCGGGCAGCGGTTTCCATCTCCTGTACGTTCATCAGGAAGTCACCGTCGCCGGCTATGCCCATCACTTTTACGTCAGGGTTGGCCATCCACGCGCCGACGACGCCGGGCAAAGGCACACCCATGGTGCAGAAGCCGTTGGGTACCAGGCAAGTGTTCGGTTCGTTGCACTGGTAGTAACGTGAAATCCACATTTTATGTGCGCCAACGCCGCTCAGTAGCACGTCGTCCGGGCCGAGGGCCTGGCGGACGTCCCAGATGGCTTTTTGCGGGCGAATCGTGCCTTTGGTGTCATCGTCTTTATGCGCTTCAAAGTCGGCTTTCATCCGGCCACGAACGTCCTTCTGGATGTCCAGGTCGTAGCTCGGTGCGCCATCTTTGTCGACCAGTTCGTTTAGTGCCCAAAGTGCGTGGGCAATATCGCCAACTACTTCGACATCGGGCGAGTAGTGAGCATCAATTTCAGCGGGTTCGAAATCAAAGTGGATAATTTTCTTTTCGTCGCCGCTGTTCCAGCGCTGCGGTGGGTATTCGACTAAGTCGTAGCCGAGGGTAATTACGCAGTCCGCCGCTTCTACAGCGTCTACGACGTGGTCACGTTGGCCCAGGCCGATGGTGTAGAGACAGTAGTCGGCTTCATAGTCGACCGCGCCTTTACCCATAAAGGTGCTCATTACGCCAATACCGGTTTTTTCACAGAGCTTGCGTAATTGTTTAGACGCACGGCGGCGAATGGCACCGTTACCGGCAATAATGACCGGCTTTTTGGCATTCTTAATTGCCTCCCAGGCTTTACCGATAATTTTTTCATCGGCTACCGGGCGACGGAAACGAATCGGGGTAAGCGGTTCGCAGTCGACTTCCAGTTTCGCTACGTCTTCCGGTAGCTCGACTAATACGGCGCCAGGCTTTTCGCGTTTAGCGGTACGAATAGCTTTGCGAACAATCTCCGGTGTGGTTTCCGGGTCGATGATTTGATGTGCCCATTTTGTAACCGGCTCGTACATAGCCACCACGTCCATCATCTGATGGCTTTCTTTGTGTTGGCGATTGGTAGAGCCCTGGCCAGTAAGTACCAGCAATGGGGCGTGGTCCATATTGGCATCGGCTACGCCGGTTAGCAGGTTGGTGGCACCAGGGCCGAGGGTGCCGAGACAACCGGCCGGGTTGCCGGTGAGGCGACCATACACTTCGGCCATAAATGCCGCGCCTTGCTCATGGCGGCAAAGAACAAAGCGAATGCTGGAGCCTTCCAGCGACATCATAAAGTCGGCGTTTTCTTCCCCCGGTACGCCAAAAATATGGGTTACGCCTTCGGTCTCAAGGCACTTTACTAGTAAGTCTGAAGTTTTCATTGCCGCTCCGTTTATTTTCTTTTTAACGTGGCCCGATTCAGGCCGTGGTTAATGTGGCCCGCTTCGGGCATTGCATCAATTCAAGTCAAACGTTCCTGCGGTGCTGGGTTGTGCTGCCGGGTCTATTTGCCCGGCTATGAGTGATCGTTGTTTGTCGTCGTTATTCGTTAGCGCTAATAGTAATCATAGGCAAAGGGGCTGCTAATCGCTGCCAAATCGGTCACGGAATAGTTTGCGCCGTTCTTGTCGGGATTGAGCTGTGCCGTCGGACGGTAGCGTGACCCACGGAAATACCAGGGTTCGTAGTAACGCGACCAACATGAATACGTAGGTTAGTGAAAATAGAATGCCGCAGATCATCGATACCCATTCGAAATTGATGGAGACATATTTAATGCCCCACCAACTGGCGACATCAATTAATGCGGCGGCTAAACCGATGGGCATCATCGCCTGGTACCAGCGCAAATGCGGGAACTGCATTGAGAACGGAAAGCCGATAATTAAGAACGAGGTGGTGAAGCCAAATAAATGCGCGTGGGTGAAAGCGATGAGCTTGCCGTGCGACATATTGGCGAAATAGGCTTCGGCACTGCCGTGCATATTGAGTTGGTATTTTATTTCGAGCGCGCCGAACAAAAACGCGATGCCGTACATCACAATCGACATGGCCAGACCACGGCGAATGCCGGTTGGTAATTCGTAAAGGTTGAAATAACGGGCGCCGACCTGAAACGGCAGTATCCACATAAACAGCAGGGCTAAGCCAAAGCCAGCGCCGACGAGTGCAATCGGGCCGACAACGCTGGCGAGAAAGCTCGGTTCAGCGGGCACTTCGACTAAATCGTCGAGCGGAATGTCATCGAGCAGGCTGCCGCCGAAATCCTGCGCCAACAAATCCGGCGACAGCAGGGTAAAAGCCGCGAGCAGTGCTAAAAGCACCAGTGTTTTGCCGCGCAGTGCGCCGCCGATTAGCTTGCTAGTCACTTTTTCGGAATTTCCCCGTTGTCGCGCGCATTTGTTATTAAACGTTGTGTAATTAGCCAGGCGCAAAATTAGTACCTTCTGAGCTTAACAGCCTCACTGATAAACGCCAGCGCCACTTGCTTGTTGGGGCGCAATTCCCAGCGGCATAGCCAGCGTTCGCGCTGTATTTCGGGTACAATCGCCGCCCGTTTTTGCCGCTTTGCACTCATGGCCGACTTCAAAATAGCCCCGTCGATTCTTTCTGCCGACTTTGCCCGTTTGGGTGAGGAAGTTGATGCTGTGCTCGAAGCCGGTGCCGATATCGTGCATTTTGACGTGATGGACAATCATTACGTGCCGAACCTGACGATTGGCCCGATGGTGTGCAAGGCGCTGCGTGACTATGGCATTACCGCGCCGATTGACGCGCATTTGATGGTGTCGCCGGTGGATAGCTTGATTGAGCAGTTTGCTGAAGCCGGTGCGAGTTACATTACTTTTCACCCGGATGCTGCGACACACGTTGACCGCTCGCTGCAGCTGGTACGTGATTCGGGCTGTAAGTCCGGCTTGGTGTTTAATCCGGCGACGCCGCTCAGCCATCTTGAGTATGTGTTGGACAAGGTCGATATGATTCTGCTGATGTCGGTGAACCCCGGCTATGGCGGTCAATCGTTTCTGCCGAGTGCGTTGGATAAACTGCGACAGGCGCGTAAGCTCATCGACGAATCTGGGCTGGATATCCGGCTGGAGATCGATGGCGGCGTAAAGACTGATAATATTGCTGAAATTGCCGCCTCCGGTGCCGATACGTTTGTCGCGGGCTCAGCAATTTTTAATGCGGGTAAAACCGCCGCCGATTACAAAACCGTGATCGACAAAATGCGGGCCGAACTGGCCTCTGTATAGTTTATTTGTAGCTAGCTATTACAAACCTGGGAATGATGATGAACCCGACTCAACGGATAACAATGCATAACGAGCGATGGTGGCGATAGCCGCTGTTACCGCCCGCTATTGCCCCGTTATTTGATTGAGATACCATCATGACAACTGAAAAACTTGATTCGCGCTCGTTCGACCTTCCCCGACGACAGCGCCGACCGCTAGTCCGCAGCGTACTGGCTGATTTAGACACTCCTGTTTCCGCTTACCTGAAGCTCGCTGACGGGCCGTATTCGTATTTATTTGAATCGGTACATGGTGGTGAGCAGTGGGGTCGTTATTCGTTTATCGGTCTGCCCTGCCACGAGCGTATCGAAGTCAGTGGCCTGCAGGTTAGTCGCTTTGTTGATGGCGAAACGGTAGAGCAGTTTGACTGCGCCGATCCGCTGGCTTATGTCGATGCCTTGCACCAGAGCTTTGAAACCGGCGACCACCCCGAGTTGCCACCGTTTACCGGTGGGCTGGTGGGTTACTTCGGCTTCGATACAGTGCGTTACGTTGAGCCACGGTTAGCCGGTAAGGCGCCGCCGGATGAAATTGGTACGGCCGATATATTGTTGCTGGTGTCTGAGCAGCTGTTGGTGTTCGACAACCTCGCTGGCCGTATTCATATTGTGGTGCATTACGACCCGAGTGTAGCCGGTGACGAGCAGCGTGCTTCGCATGAGCTGGTGAAGCTAGCGGCGAAACTGCGTGGGCCGCTGCCAGACCAGATTTCGACTAGCGGTGAGCAACCACTTGCTGAAGGTGATTTTAAATCCGGCTTCACCCGTGAGGGCTTCGAAGCTGCGGTGCTGAAAACCAAGCAGTACATTATTGATGGCGACGTGATGCAGACGGTTATTTCGCAGCGTATGTCGGTGCCGTTCACCGCACCACCGATGGCTCTGTATCGCTCGCTGCGAACGCTGAATCCATCGCCGTATTTGTATTTGCTGAATCTGGGCGATACCCATGTAGTCGGTTCTTCACCGGAAATTCTGGCTCGCTTCAGTGGCACGGGCGAAGTAACCGTGAGGCCGATTGCCGGCACCCGACCGCGTGGTGATACGCCGGAGCAAGATAAGCAGTACGAAGACGATTTGCTGGCTGACCCAAAAGAGTTAGCCGAGCATTTGATGCTGATCGATTTAGGCCGGAATGATGTTGGCCGTATCGCCAAGGTCGGTGAGGTGAAGCTGACCGACAAAATGGTGATCGAGCGCTATTCGCATGTAATGCATATCGTTTCAAACGTAACCGGCCAGGCCCGCGACGGCACGACCGCTATTGATGTACTGCGGGCAACGTTCCCTGCGGGCACACTAAGCGGCGCGCCGAAAATCCGGGCACTGGAAATTATCGACGAATTAGAGCCGGTTAAGCGCGGCATTTACGGCGGCGCGGTCGGCTATCTTGGTTTTGGCGGCACGATGGATACCGCCATTGCTATTCGCACTGCGGTTATCAAAGACGGCCAGCTGCATATTCAAGCGGGTGCTGGTCTGGTCGCAGATTCAGTGCCGGCCACTGAATGGGAAGAAACCATGAACAAGGGCCGGGCAGTGATTCGGGCGGTCGCCATGGCTCAGCAAGGGCCGGAGCAATCGGTGCAGCAAGTACAGCGAGCGACGCCTAAGGAGCAGCAGTCATGATTTTTATGCTCGATAACTATGACTCCTTTACCTACAACCTGGTGCAGTACATCGGCGAGTTAGGTTCGGCGGTAGAGGTAGCGCGTAATGATGAAATTACCATTGCTGAAATTGAGGCATTAAAACCCAGCAAGATCGTTTTATCGCCCGGCCCCTGCACGCCGAATGAGGCGGGCATATCGCTCGATATAATTGAGCACTTCAAAGGCAAGGTTCCGTTGCTTGGCGTGTGTCTTGGTCATCAGGCTATCGGTCAGGTATTTGGCGGCAAAGTAGTGCATGCCCGTGAAGTCATGCATGGCAAAGTGTCACCGATGTACCATAAAGACAAAGGCGTGTTTAAAGGCTTGCCGAATCCCTGCATCGCCACCCGCTATCACTCGTTGGTGGTTGAGGCGGCAACGCTACCGGATTGCCTCGAAGTGACCGCCTGGACGCAAACGGTTGATGGCAATTTTGATGAGATTATGGGCCTGCGGCATAAAGAGTTTGATATCGAGGGCGTTCAGTTTCACCCTGAGTCGATTCTTACTGAAGTGGGCCATGACCTGCTACGGAATTTTATCGAGCGCTAGCGTTACTACCGACTTCCATGACGCTCGGTTACTATCTAAACCATGACAACGAAAGCACCGCATTTCCTTGAAGGTCTCGATCGTGATTTGCGACAGAACCTGGTTAAGGCTTTAAGAGAGAACTGGACACATCACTCGACGGGTTTGGAAGGTAATTCGCTAACCTTAGGTGAGACAGCCTACGTGCTCGCGGAGGGTTTAACGGTTGATGGCAAGCCGATTAAAGATCACCGTGAAGTCATTGGACACGGCAAAGCCGTTGATTGGGTCATTGAGTTTGCCGCTAGTGATAAGCTGATTACTGAGCAGGACATTTTTGCTCTCCATCGATTGATTCAAACCGAAGATGTGGCTGATATCTACAAGCCGATGGGCGGGTGGAAGGTAGAGCCCAATGGCAGCTACGGCCGCGATAAGTTCAGCAAGCCGAAGTTCTATGATTTTGCTGACCCAACTGAAGTGCCGCCGCTGATGGAGACGTGGATGGCGCAGCTAAATTCCGCGTTGCAGCAGCTACCGGATGCTGATTGCGGCGCATTAACCTTCGCCAATTTGCACAATGGGTTCACGCTGATTCATCCGTTTTGGGATGGCAACGGTCGTATGGTTCGAATTCTCGCTAACTTACCGCTGTTGCGAGCGGGTTTGCCGCCCATCGTTATCCGGCGTGATGAGTCTACTCGCGCAGCTTACATTGGTTTGTTGCAAGAGTTGCATTCAGAATGCGGCGTGCCAGTAGCGACGAATAGTGGTGCGCTTTCGGTTGGAATGATGCTGCTAGAGCCGCTCGCTGAGTTTTGCCGGGCGCAATGGAGTGAGTCATTGGAGTTAGTTGAATTGGCTCATGCGCAGCAGCAAAAACGCCGCGACCGCTAGAGCTAGTGGCTGGCTAATCCAGCATTGGCTTTTCAATGCGGGTCGCGATCAGCAGCCCAATTTCAAACAGCAGATACATAGGTATCGCCAATAGCGTTTGCGACATCGGGTCGGGCGGGGTCATCAGCATGCTAACGACAAAGCAGCCGAGGAAAATATAGGGGCGCAAGCTTCTAAGCTTGGCAGTTTGCACTGCTTTGGCATACACCAGCAGAATTATGGCAATGGGAATCTGGAACGCTACGCCGAAGCCAATCAGAAACTTCAGAATAATGTCGAGCGTGCTGGAAATGTCTGGCAGGTATTGCACGCCTTCGGGCGTTACTTTCGCCATGAAGCTGAAAAATAGCGGCATTACAACAAACCAGGCGAATAGCCCACCGGTGTAAAACAGCACGGTGCCGCCGGTTACCATCGGCATTATCATGCGCCGCTCGTGGGCGTAGAGGCCGGGGGCGATGAATTTCCAGGCTTGGTAAAGAATCACCGGAATGGCAATAAATATCGACAGCACCATGACCAGTTTGAACGGCGCGAAGAACGGTGCTGCTGCACCGATGGCGATAAGTGACGATTCAATCGGTAATGACTTGATCAGCGGCAGGGCGACGAAACTATAAATTTTTCCGGCGAAGGGCACCATTATTACAAAGCAAATGCCGACCGCGAGAAGTACCCGCATTAGCCGGTCGCGAAGTTCCAGCAGGTGAGTTATTAATGGCTGGTCGTTATTGCTACCGGCTGTCGCTGATTCCCCGGTCGCCGGATCGCTACCGGTGTTTTCAGCGGCGGCGGTGTCGATGGCGCTTTTATCGACCTTACGAGGCTTGCCCATCAGTCGCGGTTCTCACTCAAAGGTTTAGGTAGCCCGGCGGGGTCGTTTTCGATAGTCGATTCAGAGTCATTATTGGCTGAAGAGGGCTCATTAGTAGTGTCGCGGCCCATGAGCTTGTCGACTGCGGTGCCGGCGGGGCGGTCCATGGTTTGCTTAACGTCTGCTGCCTGCTTTCGTGCCAGCTCGGTCGCTTCTTTAAGCTTAAGCAGTGCGTCATTTTCGGCCACAACCTTTTCAGCTTTTTGCACTTCACGCTCAATGTCACCACGCAGCGTTGCAACGTAGGCCCGGGCCTTGCCGACCCAGCGGCCAACTTTACCCAGTAGCAGCGGTAGACGTTCCGGGCCAACCACGACTAACGCCATCACAGCGATAATCACCAGCTCCCAGAAACCAACATCGAACATCTGTTAACCCGCGAAGTGTAATTTAAGCGCTTTTATTACTGTTCGTTTTAGCGGTGGAATCAACCGTAGGGTCGACGCCGCCGGTCGCTGCTTTTGCCTCAAAGTCTGCATCCGGCTTCTCACTGGCCTCGCTGTGAAGCTTGCCGGGTTGGTTTGCTTCGGCGTCAGCTTTAACTTCCGCTTCGCCTTCTTTAACGTTTTT
>CAJQNE010000484.1 GCA_905479545.1 uncultured Gammaproteobacteria bacterium
CTGCGATATTGATCAAAACGCGAATGACGTAGACGTTGCCTTCGACACGCTGGCGCGGCCTTATGTGGCCTTCACCGAAGAGGTAACGGATGAGATGAACAATACCGATACACGGATTGTTGTATTGCGGTTTACTCAGCCCTAGCCACTGCCGCTAGCCATAAAAAACCGCCGGGCTGTTTAAGTCCGGCGGTTTTTTTATTGCTGCAGAGGTATGGTCCGCGACGTTGAAGGTGTAAACAAGACCGAAGACATGACGCCGAGTAAACACAGAGACTTGCGTAGGTCAGATTAGGCCATGAGGCCGTAATCCGACGGTTTCTCCGAGAATCGGTGTCGGATTACGGCTTTGCCTAATCACGACCTACAGCCATAAACTATGGTTTATCGGCATTGAGACACGAAATTTATTGCCTACACGCTTTTAGAACACCGAGATGCCGGTTTTAGAGGTCAGCAAATCCAACGCATGGCCGCCGACGAGTGAGTTACCCCGTTTGTCCAACCCGGGACTCCAGGTACAGACCACAAACTCGCGCGGCATTACGGCCACCAAGCCACCACCCACACCACTCTTGCACGGCAAGCCTACCCGATAGGCAAAGTCGCCCACCGCGTCGTAGGTGCCGCAGGTGAGCATCAGTGCATTAATGTATTTCGTGCGTTCGGCAGAGAGTAGCTCTTCGCCGGTAATGCCAGTGCCGTTTCTGGCAAGAAACATAAAGGCCTTGGCGAGCTCTTCGCAGCTCATCGCAATAGAGCAGTGCTTAAAGTAAGCGGCCAGTACATCGGCAGGCTCGTTATCAAGGTTGTCAAAAGCCCGAATAAAGTTTGCCAGCGCTACATTACGGTAGCCTGCTAACTTTTCGGAGGCAGCGATTGAGTCATCAAAAGCGATATCATTGACGCCGCTGGCGCGGTGGACAAAATTCAATACGGTTTGGGTCGCTTCTTCCAACTCAGTCAGAATAACGTCGGTTACTACCAGAGCACCGGCATTAATGAACGGGTTACGTGGAATGCCTTCCTCGCTCTCTAACTGCACCAGCGAGTTAAACGCCGACCCGGAAGGCTCGCGGCCCACCCGTTTCCACAAGGAGGTGCCGACTTGCTGAATAGCCAACGCCAGCGACAACACCTTGGAAATACTTTGAATCGAAAATCGCTCGGCAGCGTCGCCGACGCTAAACATCTGGCCGTCGCAGGTCAGCAAGGCCATGCCAAACTTATGGCCGGGTACACAGGCTAGCTCAGGAATATAGCTTGCCACTTCGCCTTGGCCGATCAGTGGCTGTACTTCTTGATGAATTTCTTCGAGAACTGTTTGAAAATCGGTACTGGCCATAGGTAATTCGTCAGAGTGTTTGCTGGAGAGAAATACCGCCATCATAGGCGTTGTTGTGGTTGCGCTACACTAGCGCTATGTCGATATTCAGGAACCAGCGATGAAACTTAATGCCGATTTCAGCAAGCGGGTGTTATTGCATGCTGATGAAATTGCCTGGCAAGCCTCGCCAATGCCGGGTGTGCATCGCCGAATGTTGGATCGGATCGGCGACGAAGTGGCTCGGGCAACCAGCATTGTTCGCTACGCTCGGGGCAGCCAATTTTCACCCCATACCCATGATGGCGGCGAGGAATTTCTGGTGCTCGACGGAGTGTTTCAGGACGAGCATGGCGACTATCCGGCGGGCAGTTATATTCGCAATCCACCGACTTCCAGCCACAAGCCGGGTGCCGATAAAGGCTGTGTTATTTTCGTAAAGCTCTGGCAGTTCGACCCGGACGACCGGACGCAGGTGAAAATTGACTGCAATAAAATCGCCCGAATAACCGACGCCAACCGCCCCGGCGTTAGCATTACGCCGCTATTTCAGGACGACCGTGAAACCGTGCAAATCGAAACCTGGCAGCCTGGTATCGAAGTAGTGACGGATATGCCGGGCGGTGCAGAGCTGTTAGTGCTTGAAGGGTGCTTTACCGAGAACGGTGACGCACTTCGGCCGCAATCCTGGCTGCGGTTACCGGTGGGAAGCCAACTGCGAGCCATTGCTGGCCCGCAGGGTGCGAAGCTGTGGATTAAAACCGGACATTTGCGATTTGTAGGCGCAGCAGCGAACTAGCTAATACGCTTAAGGCCAACGCTGATTGCCGCGGTTAAGCCGGCTTTTATTACCGGCCCGAGCAGCGGCGGCGCGTTAAAGCTAATCGTCCACTGCAGGCTAGAGCCCGTAGGAGTTTCACCGAATTCCATTACGCCATTATGGTTCCTAATCGGGCCGCCGTTTTTGGTGATGCGGTATTCAATTAGTTCGTTTGGCACCAGGCCCGAAACGGTTTCTTCAACGCCGAACGGTGCCGGGCCGAGACGCCGTACTGAGCCGATGCCGTTGGGCTCGGTTAACCCGTCTTTAATACGTTTTACCGGCAATACGAACACTTTGCTGAGATTGTTGTGGTTGGCTAAGAAGTTAAACACTTCGCCGACCGGCTTGCTGAATGTTTGCGAAACTAAAACGGTTTGCTGCGACATGCTTAAGCCTGATTCGTAAAATAAAGCGCTAATCTTACGGGTAAATGGCCGCCTGTTCGCTGGTTAATGCTCGGGTGGCAGTGACAAACTTAGCTTTGCAGAAATTAGCCCATAAACGGTTATGATGGGCTGATTGAATTAGCGGGGCGGTGTTGTATGGGCAAACTAGCAATAATGACGGGCTGTGCCGGTTTAGCGGCGGGTTTAGTGGTGGGCTATGGACTGAACAGTGGGCCTACGCCCGAAATGACGAGGTCTGATGCTCAGCGAGTGGAGCGGGTAGCAGCGCCGCTGGCGGCTGACAACAGCGAGATTACTGAGCTGCGGACGCAGTTAGCCGCGGCTCGGGACAATGAAGCGGTTTTACGTGACCAGCTGCGGGAGTTACGGCAGAAGTCGGCAGAAGCCATCACGGCATTGGCGATAGCCGATGAGCCGGAAGAGCTTGCCGGGGACGATGAACGACAAGCTCAACTTGCTGACGCCAGAGTTGCCATAGAAAACGGTGATGTGCCGACCGCGACCGCGCTGCTTTACGGGTTGTTAAACAGTGCCGGAAGTGATGACGAGCACGAACAGGCTCAGCAAGGTTTGTTGGAGCTGTATAAAACCAGCTATCGGCGGCAGCGAGCGCGGGGCGACCAGACACCGGCGGCGATGTGGTCGCTATTCGAAGTTCACAAGCTGGAGCCCAGTGCCGAACTTAAATCCGAAATGATCAGCCTGTCGCAGCAGGCTTATATGGAAGCTCAACAGTACCAGGCGCAAGACGACCTATTGGCTACGGCAGATAGGCTTACCAGCCTCATGCACTTGTCCAAAATGGTTGATTACGAACTAACGACGGCTAGCGGTGAGCAACTGAACTCGCAAAATTTCCAACAGAGCCTTAAACAAGTTGAGACTCAGCCAGAGTACATACCTGCTTTGGAAGCACGTGCCGTAGGTAATTTGTACGGCGGTGATGAACGTGCTCGTGCCAACGTGTTTTGGGACTACGCAAAGCTGGCGACGCTAAAGGGCCGCGAGAGCCTCGGTGATGAGACCTTTCGCGAACAGTTTGTGCAATCAGCATCTGAACATCTGGAATATCTGCAAGCTACTAACCGGTCCGATGAGGTTCGATCACGGATGGATTATCTTCGCTATGTGTTTCCGCAGATTGTGCAGCGACCGGAAATAGCCGCGTTTAACTAGCAGAAGTTTTCACTGGCAAAACCCTCGGCGTAGAAAATCTGCTGTCCGGCGGCAGCTCGGAACTCGCACGGCGTGGCGGTATAAAGTTTGTCTATTGGGTCGGCCATTGCCTGGGTCGGTAAAAAGCAATCCCCTTTAGCGAAAATGAACGAAAAATCGAATAACTCTAGTCTTTAAGTTCGCGACTTACCTTCACCCGCGACAAAGATCAGGGCTCTTATTTGTGAACACTCCGCTGTTACTGGAAAAAAATGGTGTTACTGGGTCAGCAGCCCTGCTGGGTGATTTGGGCACTGTGCCAGGCAACCTATCGGGCAACCCATCCGACATCGTTCCGTTCACCAACCATTCGTTAAAAGACCGCGAATGTTTATATCAGCAAGGTGATATTTGCGGCGACGTATTCGCAGTAGAAACCGGCTACCTGAAATTAAGCCGGCTGAGTTCGGCTGGCGTGCAGCTCATTACCGCCATTTTGGGGGAGGGTCAGTTATTTGGCCCCGGCTTGCGTGGTGGCAACACTGCCAACCAAACCGTGGTGGCCAAAGGCGCGGCGACAATTCGTCGTTATAACGGGGCTGGTTTTCGACAGCGTGTGGGCCACGACCATGCTGTTGCCCAAGCCACAATTGCCGTGTTGGCGCGCCGTGAGGAGCGTGCTGAGCGACGCTTGCAGGCGTTGCTAACCATGAACGTCCGCAGTCGTATTGCCTTGGTGCTTATTGATCTTGCCAACGATTATGGCAGCCGCTGTAAACACGGCCACGATATTGACGTACCGCTTACCCAGCAAGAATTGGCGGACCTGGTGGGCGCCAGCCGTCAGATGGTAAGTACCGAATTGAATCAACTTCGCCGCGACGGCCTGTTGAGCTATCGCCGCGGCTTTATCTGCATTGATGACCTAGTGGCATTACAACTACTTTGTTAGGTCGTTGCTGCAACGGCAGCAAAATTTCTCAGCAAATGTCGTCTGCCTGACAGACCAAGCCGCTGCCCTGCGAGTAGCCTCAAGTCACGGTCTTTGATGATGCATCAGCGGCCGTGAATACCCATGACCAGCTTCATAGCTGTGATGCCCGTTAGGCTCCGTCTAGCTGTGGTAATCATCGCCAGTGATGCTGGTAATCAATTACAGAAGATGAGGTGAAGCACGATGCAATATTCAAGTCTGTTTGCAAAAACTTGTTACCGCTGGTGGTAGCCGGTTCGGCTATTTTGGGCTTGCCAGCGTTGGCGCAGGATCTAACCGCCGGCGCGGTATTCGCGATGTCGAACGATCGTGCCGGCAATACCGTCGTCGCGTACGCCCGTAACGCCGACGGTACGCTCGATGAGGTCGGGTTCTTTAACACCGGCGGCCTCGGTAGCGGTAGCTTTGAAGACACCGCACATGGCCTGGTGCTCACTGATGGTGCTGGTGAAATTGCACCCAACAACCTGGTGGAACCAGGAGCGGCAACGCAGTTTTTGCTGGCCACCAATGCCGGTAGCAATAGCATAACCGTGTTTGAGGTGCAGCCGACCGGGCTGCTGGTGGTCGATCTGCAGGATTCCCAAGGGGAAAAGCCGGTCAGCGTAACCGTCAATGACGGGTTGGTTTACGTGCTGAACAGCGGCGAAACCAACGACGATTTATTTGATGCATCCGGCAATGTCATTAACAATTGCACCACCGGCGAGCGGCCCGAAATTACTGGTTTTACAATGGCTACCGATGGCCAGCTCAGGCCGATTTCAGGTTCAACCCGTCGCCTCAGCGGCGAGCGCGAATCGGGCTGT
>CAJQNE010000485.1 GCA_905479545.1 uncultured Gammaproteobacteria bacterium
GGACGACGACCAGCAGGCCATAACTGTCTGCATAATCAGGAACTACCCGAAAACGATTTCAACAATGAAGGCTTTGGCTAAGTGACTGAATGTTCGACAATTTAGTCTACTCCGCAAATGGCCCTGGTTAACTATCCGAAAGTATGGCGCATCAAGTGCTGGCTAACCTTCGACACTGCAGCTCTACTCGCAACACTCAAAACCCAAACAAAACCCCAACCAACGGTGCTCCCGGAACCATCCGACCAAGCTAACGAGCGACCGCACGCCTTCTGACCCTCTCGCGGCACAATAGCGAAGCGGCGGTAACAGAATAACAACACTTAACCCTACTTTTGTCGGGTACTTGCCTTTAGCTGTTATGCGATGCTGCATTGAATAGGCTTCTTTCAGCTGCGCTACCTAAGCGCAGGCGATAACGACGCCGCCCAAAGACCGACCCACGAGACAAGCTCATACTCTAGAAAACCACACAGGTGTTACTTTCATGACAGTCAACCAACAGGTTCTTTTAACCGAACGGCCACGCTATATAACGCCCACGGCAAATTGTTTTACGATACAAGAATCCGAAGCACCGAGCCCGGCAGCAGGGGAAGTGTTGGTTAAAACTATTTGGTTGTCGCTCGACCCCTATTTGCATTCACGTATGCAGCGAACCAGCGATCAAGCCCGGCCGGTAAAGTTAGGCGGCGTAATGCTAGGCCTCGCGGCCGGCCGCGTTGTTGAATCAAAGCATGATGGGTTTCAGGCAGGCGATATAGTCTACGGCGTGTGGAATAACTGGCAGGATTTCTCGCTGCCGGATCCCGGCAAGCTGCGCAAGGTAGATCCACGCGTAAAGCAGCCTTCTCATGTACTAGGCGCACTCAACGTCGCTGGTTTTGCAGCCTATCTTGCTCTTTATGACCTCTCCCCCGCTAAAGCAGGCGAGACGGTGGTAATTGGCACAGCAACCGGCGCGTTAGGGCAGATTGCCGGACAAATAGCGAAAAACCTTGGCTGCCGTGTGGTCGGCATTGTTGGCCACCGGGATAAGGTTGGTTTAGCTACGGAAAAACTCGGTTATGACGCCTGTGTAAATTACCGTGATAAATCATTTGCGACCAACCTTGCTGAGGCCTGCCCCGACGGCATTGATGTGTACCTCGACACTATCGGCGGCCATGTGACCCAAGTGGTGCTGTCCTGCCTGAATCTCAACGCCAGAATTTCGGTATGCGGCATGATGTCACAACTCGATTCAGACAAATCGCGGCAGAAGCTGATGTCGGCTGACGTGCTGCTGAAGGAAACGATGAGCCGTCGACTGTCGATTCGAGGCCTGATCTCGATGGATTTCTTTGATGATCGATTCAAAGACTTCCAGAACGACATGATCGACTGGATTAATAGCGGCACCGTTAAACCGCTGGAGGATGTGGTTGAGGGGCTGGAAAACGCACCAGCAGCGCTGCAGGATATGTTCAGCGGTAAGCACACAGGCAAACTTATCGTGAAGGTGGGCAATTAGCTACCAAGCGTATTACCACTGCTTTTCACCCCAATTTGAAGGATACAAACATGCCTCAGTCGACTGAAAGCCCCCGTTACAGCAAGCAGTATAAAACCATCCACGGCAAGCAGATGGCCTACATTGATGAAGGTGCGGGCGACCCCATCGTATTTTTACACGGCAACCCCACGTCTTCATTTTTGTGGCGCAATATCATGCCCTATATGGAAGGCAAAGGGCGCTTGATAGCACCCGACCTGATTGGCATGGGTGATTCGGAAAAACTCGACAATAGCGGCCCGCAAAGTTACCGCTATGTGGAGCACCGCAAATATCTGTTCGGCCTGCTAGAAGCGCTGGGCGTTAGTGAAAACGTGACGTTGGTCGTTCACGACTGGGGCTCAGGCCTTGGCTTCCACTGGGCACATATGAACCCCGGCGCGCTCAAGGGCATCGCATTTATGGAAGCGATAGTGGCGCCGATACCAGCCCTTAGCGACCTGGGTGATGCCGAAGATGTGTTCCGTGGCTTTCGCTCGCCTGCCGGCGACAATATGATCCTCGAAGACAACGTCTTTATCGAGCAGCTACTACCCGGCTTGGTAATTCGGGATTTAACCGACGCCGAAATGGCCGAATACCGCCGACCCTTTCTGACGGCGGGTGAAGGCCGTCGCCCTGTGCTGACCTGGCCCCGGGAGCTACCGATTGCCGGCGAGCCTGCCGACATTGTTCAGCTGATTACGGCTTATGGTGAGTGGTTGGCACAATCCGATGTACCCAAGCTATTTGTTAACGCCGAACCGGGAGCATTAATCATCGGGCCGGTCAGAGACTTTGTGCGATCCTGGCCAGCGATTACTGAAATTACCGTGCCAGGCAGGCATTATATTCAGGAAGACAGTGCCGACCTTATCGGCCAAGCTTTAGCTTCCTGGCACGAAACATTGGACGACTAAAAATGCACGTTAACAGCAACTCGCCGCTACAAAACCCACCCGCTGACTATTGCCCGGCGGGCAGTGACCACTGGTTCAAAATTCCGGAAGGTCACGATGCTGGCAAAACGCTGTTCTACTACGACTACCTCACCTCAGAAACTACGGCGCCGGAAGCCACCGTGCTGTTCGTGCACGGCAACCCGGAGAGTTCTTATACCTATCGCAAAATCCGTGACGGTTTGAATGCCTCCGGCAGACCGTTACGTATAGTCGCCATGGATCACATCGGTTTAGGGCTGTCGGATCAGGCTGACTTCGAGATGGTCGATATGCACCACGCGGCGCATGTGTTGCAACTGGTGCGCCATCTCGATTTACAGAATATTAGCCTCGTTGTGCACGACTGGGGTGGCCCGATTGGCATCGGTGCGCTCATTCAGGAGCCAGAGCGCGTGGCTAACTTGCTGGTGATGAACACCACCGTATTCCCGATGCCCGATGAAGGCTATACCTACAAAAATTTCCCGTTCCCGTGGTTGCCCTGGTACTTAACACCCACACTGATGCCTGACGCGGTGTGGGGAGGCGTGGCCGCCGCCGTGGTCTGCCATGCCCACCCGCAAGGCACTTTGGCGTTTACCCGGACAGTAGCAAAATGGGCAACCAAACATGCCCGTAACAATATCGATCCTGACAGCCCTGAATACGTGTTCTCACAGATGCTACGCAGCCCGGCGAATGCCAGAAGCTCCAAGCGGAATGTCCGTCAAACCCCCTTCTGGGGTCATGGCTACCGCTACGAAGACAAGCGCCATGGCACTCAGGATAACCACACGTTTTATGCCCGTATCCAGAAAAATATCAGCGAAGCCTGGGGGCCAACGGGGCAGAACATTCCGGTTTGTGGCTACTTCGGCCAATGGGATGCCTGCGGCAAGGACTCGGTGATTGCTCAATGGCAGGAAGCGTTGCCGCAAATACGGGAAGACAGCCACGTATTCGCTGATATCGGCCACTTCATTGAAGAGTATAAGGGCGCTGAAATGGCGGCCTCTATTGTGAAAATGCATGAGCAGCATTGGTAACGCGCTTGCGGTGATTAACAAAGCAGCGGATCGCCTGAGCGTTTGTTCCTCACGCTTATGACCTGCCGAGAAAACCTTATAAACAAGCGCGTAAATTTGCTCGCTTGTTTGCTTGCCAGTTGCTGGATTTCGACCGCAGTAGCGAGCCCGCCCGAGGCCTTTAAGTTAACGTCGGCCTCCACCATTCTCGCGTTTGGCGATAGCTTGACTTACGGCATTGGCGGCTCGGGCACTGACTATCCGCAACGCCTGCAACAACTGCTCGGTATCACGATAATTAATGCCGGCTCACCCGGTGATACGACCCTCACTGGCGCCGGGCGATTTAGCCGAACCCTAAGCAGGACCAAAACGCCGCCGGACCTGATTATTCTTTGCCTCGGCATTAACGATTTTTATCGGAATGTACCGTTACCCGCAATGCGGCAGTCGCTTATCACAATATTAGACCAAGCCGCGACCGCAGCAATACCGGTATTGCTGGTCGGGGTGAACGGCCCGGGGCAACGCCAGGCTAATTCGCTCTACAGCGAACTGGCTGCCCGGGAGGCTGTTTATCCGGACAACCACAGCCTGGTTAGGGTGTTAAACAATCCCAGCCTGAAAACCGACCTGGTTCATCCAAACAGCGAAGGTTACAAAGTGCTTGCCGATTCAATCGCTGAGAGAATTGTAGAACTAGGCTGGCTCGATAAATAACGTCCGCAGCTCGCCAGAGCTTCGTTAACGACTAGCCGAAGCGGTATTTGGGCGAAATATTCGCTTTTACCACACTTTAGTACGGTCACAACTGCTTTTATCCCCTCTAGTATTGGCACTATCAGGCCACTATAACTTCGAGTTGGCTTTTTCGGTAGTCGCCGACGTTGAGTAAAACGGCGGCCCAGACATATAGGACACTGACATGGCCGCAGTACAAGCTATACGCCCCACAGCCCCGGAATTTTCAGATACTGCAGCGATGCTGCAGGCCTGTTTTGATAAGCAACGTGCTGCTTATTACAACGACCCGGTGCCATCACTCGAACAGCGCAAAAAGGACCTCCACCAGCTGCGGGCCATGCTGAACGAAAATCGTGAAGCTATCATTGAAGCGATTAAGGCCGACTACGGCACACGCTCCCGACACGAAACACTATTCACTGACATTATTTCCACCGGCGGTGGAATTAAAGATGCGATTAAGAATGTTGATAAATGGTCGAAGGTGCAAAAGCGCCATGTTGACGTTTCTTTGTACGCGGGCAGCAAGAACCGTGTCGTACCGCAGCCTCTGGGTTGTGTTGGCATTATCGTGCCATGGAATTTTCCGGTATTCCTGAGCTTCGGCCCACTCACCACCGCACTGGCCGCAGGCAATCGGGTTATGGTGAAAATGTCGGAAAACTCGCGAAATCTTTGTCGGCTGTTAATGGACATTTCGCCAAAATACTTCCCGGAAGAAACGCTGCAGTTTTTTGATGAAACCGGCGATGTTGGTATTGAGTTTTCTAAAATACCGTTCGACCTACTGTTCTTCACCGGCTCCGGCGCCACCGGCAAAAAAGTAATGGCTGCCGCAGCTGAGAACCTCACCCCGGTGGTGCTCGAGCTCGGTGGCAAATGCCCGGCTATTATTGACCCCGAGTATCCGCTCAGCACAGCGGTGCAGCGAATTCTGTTTGCCAAGCAATTCAATGCCGGCCAAATCTGCCTCACTGTTGATTACGTGATGGTGCAGGAAGATCTGATTGATGATTTCGTCGGCGAAGCCTGTTCCTGGGCAGCACAGCACCTCAAAGGGGTCGACAGCATTGATTACACCGCGGTGATAGACGACCGGGCATTTAAGCGCCTGGAAGACACCCTCGCCGACGCCAGGAAAAAAGGCGCGAACATTATTAACCTGCATGGCGACCAGAAACCCGATGCTGCGAA
>CAJQNE010000486.1 GCA_905479545.1 uncultured Gammaproteobacteria bacterium
TGCCACTGCTAAATTATTGTGAGGCTTATAGTCCCATTTAAGGGCTATTTTTCGCATTTAATTTGCGGGTTTTAAATCTGCTTGCCGTCCTAATAGTTATTGTTTATACCATTTTATGGCTAGTGGCTGTGCTAGGAGGCTGATTGGAGACTTGGTGAGTAGGTCGTAAGTTGGTAGCTATAGTCCCCGATTTTCGTCGGGGGCTATAGCTATTAAAAATGCTGCTCTAGAGGACTCGGGAGCACTAAGTTTTAGAATAAGCTAAACAAAATGCGCTATTTTATCTACACGTATTGTTTGCAGGGCGGCTTGCTTATACATTTGCTGCTATTGGCCAATAAGCGCAAAGGCCTGCTCAGCAGCTTGCAGAGTCGCTTCAATTTCATGGTCACCATGCGCCTGGCTCATAAAGCCCGCTTCATACGCTGATGGCGCTAAATACACACCGCGTTCCAGCATGGCGTGGAATAGCTTTTTAAAACCTTCGACATCGCCGCTGGTTACGTCAGAAAAACAGTTTGGAGCGGTTTCTGCATTCAGGAAAAAGCCAAACATGCCGCCGACCGTTACGGTGCTCATTGGCAGTCCGGCGGCTTCAGCTTTCTGCTCGAAGCCCGCCATTAAGCGGCGAGTTTTTTCAGCAAGCGTGGCGTAGAAGCCCGGCTCCTGAACGATTTGTAAGGTCGCCAAACCGGCCGCCATTGCAACAGGGTTACCGGAAAGTGTGCCCGCCTGGTACACAGGGCCGAGTGGCGAGATGCTTTGCATAATCTCGCGCCTGCCGCCAAAAGCACCGACTGGCATGCCGCCGCCGATGATTTTACCGAGCGTGGTTAAATCTGCTTGCACGCCATACAATTCTTGCGCGCCGCCAAGCGCGACCCGGAAGCCGGTCATTACCTCGTCAAAAATCAGGATGGTTTCGTAGCGGTCGCAAATTGCCCGTAGGCCTTCGAGGAAACCGGGCGCGGGCGGTATGCAGTTCATATTGCCGGCTACTGGCTCAACGATAATGCAGGCAATATCTTCACCGGCATCGTGGAAAATATCTTCGACTGATTGCAGGTCGTTAAACGTAGCAGTGAGGGTGTGCTTAGCAAGGCTGGCGGGTATACCCGGTGAGCTGGGCACGCCGAGTGTCAGTGCGCCAGAGCCGGCTTTTACCAATAACGAATCGCCGTGACCGTGGTAACAGCCTTCGAATTTGAGGATTTTATCGCGGCCGGTATGGCCGCGAGCCAGCCGGATAGCACTCATGGTCGCTTCAGTTCCCGAGCTGGTCATGCGGACCAGGTCCATTGAAGGAACTAGTTTGCAGAGTTCTTCGGCCATCAGTATTTCTGATTCAGTCGGGGCGCCAAAGCTTAAGCCGCCTTGCATGGCTTCAGTTACTGCGGCCATTACTTTGGGGTGAGCGTGGCCGGCAATCATTGGGCCCCAGCTGCCGATGTAGTCGATATAACGGTTGCCGTCGACATCGGTCATGTATGCACCTGCGGCTTTTTTAATAAAGCGTGGCGTGCCACCTACTGAGCTAAACGCCCGGACCGGTGAGTTCACCGCGCCGGGAATACTGGCTGAGCCGCGCTCAAATAGGGCTGCAGATTGGCTGGTGTTTAGCATGACCGGTTCCTAAAATATGGTGCTTGAGAATAGTGTTGAAAAAATATTTTAAAATATTTTTCTGGATGGGCGGCATCATACCGAAGCTGCTGCCCAAGTGAGCCAGTGAGCCAATGCGGCTTAGAAAAGCTGGCTGAGTTCACGGGTTGCTGTAGCAATGTCTTCTGCACCGTAAATTGCCTCACAAACTGCTAACAGGTCAGCGCCCGCTTGTAGCAACTCACTGCCATTGGCTGCGATTACCCCGCCAATGGCGACGACCGGCACGCAATAGTCGCCGCGTAATACGTGGCTATCCGCCGGTTGTGCGCTGGCTTTGGTGTTGGAAGCAAAGAACCGGCCGAAGGCGACGTAATTGGCACTGGCGGCGACAGCGGCTTTGGCTAATTCGCTCTGGCCATGGCAGGTGCTACCAATAATAGCGGTAGAGCCTAGCTGCTGGCGGGCTGATTTTAAGCTGCCATCCTGCTGGCCGAGATGCACACCATCAGCATTACACTCTGCCGCCAGCTGAATGTCGTCGTTAATAATCAGTGGCACATTATAACGATGGCAGAGTTTGAGTAATTCGGCTGCAAGCCGCTTGCGGCGGGGTTGACTGGCTTGTTTGTCGCGGTATTGCAGTAGTGCAATACCGTTTTCTAAGGCCAGTTCGGTTTGCCTCAGCAGCTGCGATTCGTCGCGTAAGTCGCTGGGTGTAATAGCGTAGATACCCGATTGGGGCATGGCTAGTGTCATTGCGAAGGCCTGGCGGTTCTACAACTGTGGGCTATAAAGTCCGGCTATAGTGGCCGAACGCTATCATCGGCCCAATAGTGGCGGTTTGGTATTTGCTGGCCGCGACCATCGGTGGTGGCGTTACGCAGCGTCTCAAAGGTGTAATTTTCTGCAACGGCTACGGCGTCTCGCAGCGGCAGGCCTTTGGCAACGCCCGCAGCACAGGCGGCCGCCAGTGTGCAGCCGCTACCGTGAAATTCGCCGGGTAGCCGCGGCCAATCGAGAGTTACGGGCTCGGCGCTGTGACGCACCAATATATTGCTCAACTCATTGTCATCGTCGCCTGAACTGTGGCCGCCGGTCAGTAATACGTTAACCGCACCGAGAGTCAGGAGTTTCTCAGCCGCTTCAGTACCGCTGAGCGATTCGTCGCCCGCCAGAATAATGGCTTCCGGCAGGTTGGGGGTAACCAATAAGGCATGCGGCATTAATTCATATTGCAGCGTTTTAATTAATAAGTCGTCAGCCAGAGCAGCACCGCCACCAGCGCGTAGCACCGGGTCGAGAATCACCGGTATGTCGCTGTGCTCGTCGAGCAGGTCGGCAATCGACAGCGCTATGTCGGCGCTACCTAGCAAGCCAATTTTTATCGCTGCGACGGGCATGTCGCTCAACACTGCGATGGCCTGTTCGCGAACGTCGTCGCCACTTAATGGGTGGATGCGTTGCACGTTAACGCTGTCTTGCACGGTAACGGCAGTAACTACTGGCGCGGCGCGACAGCCGAGGCTGGCAATGGCTTCTATATCGGCGCTCAAGCCAGCACCACCGCTGGGGTCGGTGCCGCCAAAACAAAGCACGATAGGGCGTTTTTTCGAAGAATTATTCATGCGCGGCAGTGTACCGGTGTGGAGAGCGCTTCGATACTTCGACTAGCTCATTATGAGCGGCAAAGCTTCTCATGCGCTATCGGGTTGGCTAATAAGATTTTTAGCTGAGTTCTGATAAAGCCGCTTTAATGATAGCCGCATCGGCATCCAGGCGGGCGCGGTTCACCCGTCGTGCCGGGTTGGCAAAGCCGGTGGCAAGTCGCCAGAGGATGCTACGTCCATCGCCTTTAGTACGGGGAATAACGTGAAGGTGCACATGTGGAACCGACTGGTTGGCGATATGGCCGTCGTTAATCAGAAAGTTCACGTCGTCACCCGGTATTTCACTGGCCCGAACGGCGGCGGCCAGCTGGTGGCCGATTTCAAAAAGCCGCTGGCGCGTCGTGCCGTTAAGCTCGGGTAACCGCTGCTGATGTACTTTGGGAATTATCAGCATGTGGCCGCGGGTAAAGGGGTAGGCGTCCATAAACGCCAGTACCAGATCATCCTCATAAACCACGCTGGCAGGAAGCTTGCCAGCAAGAATGGCAGTGAATACATTGTTTTTGTAAGGACGGGCGTGTTTCAAGGGCTTTTCCATCGGTTTGTGGTCACATATATAAGCACCTTATATATGGTGGGCCAGTGTCGTCATAATTTTGGCTGAAGCCTGCATCGCCGATTTTACCGGTTCCGGCAGTTCTGCACCGCCTGCTGCCTTCGCTTCTGCGCCGTGGCGTGCTTCGTCAGCTGCCATGGTTTCAACAATGTTCCGGCTTGCCTGGTCAGCTGCTGGCAGCCGGGTTAAATGTTGCTGTAAATGTGCTTCAACCTGCCGTTCCGTTTCCGCGACAAAACCCAGGCTGGTCTTGTCGCCAAGCAAACCTGCTATCGCGCCTAGCGCAAACGAACCGCCGTACCAAAACGGTGCTAACCGGGAGGGGCGGCTACCGAGTTCAGCAAGGCGCTCGTTGCACCAGGCTAAATGGTCAACTTCCTCTTCTGCCGCGTGCTGTAACGCCTGCCGCGTTTCGGGGTTGCGAGCGGCTAGTGATTGACCGTTATATAGTGCTTGCGCAGCAATTTCGCCGGCGTGGTTAACCCGCATAAGCGACGCGCTGAGTTTTTTATCGACTTCGCTGAGTTGCGCCGTGCTATCGCCGGGGTAGGGGCGTGCCGCTTTGGGCAGGCCGAATGAGGTCGTTACCGCTTTGTCGAGCTGCACAATTAACCGGTCGAGCCTGGAGGGTTGTCGAATCATAAATTTTCAGGGCAGTGCTTAATGAGTGATGATTAACGAGCTTCCTAGAAAACAGTTGCTAACGTGTTGATTTTTAGTAAAGTTACGCCAACGGTTTAACTGGAAGAATAGCTGATGTATCATCCCGCAGCTAATTAATCGTTGTTCAGTTGTTGGTTGTTAGTCATTTAAATTAGAAATCACGGAGAGAATGATATGAATAATGTAAACAAAAAAGTACTGCAAGTCGCAGCAGTTTCTGCTGGGCTGGCCTTCGCCGGAGCAGCGAGCGCCGATATTATGGGCTGGACGGGTAAAGGCCTGTTGGGTTACTCATCCGCATCGGGCAACAGTGAATCTTCCAGCCTGAATGCTGCGGTCGAACTAGGCAAAACTTACGGCAAGTGGACTCATGACGTTGGTGTAGATGCGTTCTTCAGTGAGAGCAAAGCAGATGCCGATAGCGATAAAGATGCTACAGCCGAGCGCTACGGTGCTGACTACAAAGCAAGCTATGCAATTAATAACACTGATTACGTATTCGGAACCGTCGGTTACCAGAAAGACCTGTTCGGTGGTGTTAATGAAAAATGGTTAGAGGCGCTCGGCTATGGCCGTCGTATCATCGACTTGCCGAAGCACACGCTGAACGGCGAAGTGGGTATTGGTGCGAGACAAGAGACTCTGCAGGATGACTCTAAGAACAGTGAGGCCGTCGGCCTGCTCGGCGTTAAGTACAACTACGCGTTTAATGAAAACGGTAACTTTTATCAGCACGTAGGTGTTGAAACCGGTTCAGATAACACCTTTGGCGAATCAATAACCGGTGTTAATGCCAAACTGAGCACCGTGTTAGCATTAGGTGCGAGCTATACCCTTAAACATAACAGTGCTATTGAAGGTGTTTTCGGTAAGCATTCTGATAAGTACACCGCGATTAACCTGACTTACTCTATTAAGTAGAACTGGTACGAGTCTATGGGTAAGCCTTATTAACAGGTTTGCCCGTACAAAAACCCCGCTAGCCTGCGCTTGCGGGGTTTTTTTGTGCCCGATTGGCCGTCGAAAGCGGCTAATTGCCACTGAATACATGGCAAATTTCCTGCTGCAACGGCGTCGTATAGCGGCTGCTACCGGTAAACTCCCGATAATTACTGCCGAAGTGAAAAGCCTTGCTGGTATTGGCTTGCGTAACGGTGGGTGGTCGAGTATTATCCCGCGCCCTTATTCAACGTTCGCGCCTTTTCTGGAGAGAACAATTATGTATACCGCAAGTGCCAAGCCGGCTGAGGTCGAGCGCGACTGGTACGTCGTAGATGCCGACGGCAAAACCCTGGGTCGTTTAGCGACTGAAGTGGCTCGTCGCCTACGCGGCAAGCATAAAGTTACCTACACCCCTCACGTTGATACCGGCGACTACATTGTTGTAGTGAATGCTGAGAAAATCGCTGTGACCGGTAACAAGCTGACGCAAAAGACCTATCACCACCACACCGGCTACATCGGTAACCTTAAGTCGATCACCCTCGACAAGTTACTGGATAAAAAGCCAGAGCTGGTTATTGAAAAAGCCGTTAAAGGCATGTTGCCTAAAGGCCCACTGGGTCGCGACATGTTCGGTAAGTTGAAAGTTTATGCTGGCGCTGAGCATCCGCACACCGCACAGCAACCCATAGTTTTAGAGGTTTAAGTTAATGGCCGACCAGTTTTACGGCACGGGCCGTCGCAAATCGTCTACCGCACGGGTTTTCCTTCGCCCCGGTAAAGGCGACATCGTAGTGAACAGCAAAGCACTAGAAGAGTACTTTGGCCGTGGCACCTCACGGATGATCGTTCGTCAGCCACTAGAGTTAACCGAGAATGTTGAGAAATTTGACATTTACGTTACGGTTGCAGGCGGCGGCGCAAGTGGCCAGGCCGGCGCTATCCGCCACGGTATTACCCGTGCGCTGATGGAATATGATGAAGAATTACGTCCTTCACTACGTGCTGCCGGGTTTGTAACCCGTGATGCTCGTAAGGTTGAACGGAAGAAAGTGGGCCTGCGCAAAGCACGTCGCGCTACTCAGTTCTCAAAGCGTTAATCGAATACCTTCGGTTTCGCCGAGCACAAAAAAGCCCGCGTTTGCGGGCTTTTTTGTGGCTGTAGATTATGCGCCGTGAAGTCGTTGCCTGCAGCGTCGCTGCGCTGTGGAGCGGCGTTAGCTCTGCCGCTACGTTGCTGCGTTTTACTGCCACAGTATCAATGCGCTGTTCCGGTACGGTGAACATTTAACCATCCTACTATCGGAATCGACATGCCCCGCGCCGCCATTAACAACCTGGAAATTGAATACGAAGTTATTGAGCCTGCTGAGCCGAATGGAGAGACGGTGCTGCTGATTATGGGCTTAGGGTGCCAGTTAATTCACTGGCCCGACGAATTCGTGGAATTGTTGGCGAAGCAAGGTTTTCGGGTAGTGCGCTACGACAATCGTGATATTGGCCTGTCGACTCAGCTAAACCATTTGCACCCTTACAAAAGCGGCAAGCTCGACCTTGCCAAGTGGCTAATGGGCGCGCGCCTAAAGGCTCACTACTCCGTCAAAGATATGGCGTCGGACGGCATAGGGCTGATGGATGAGTTAGGCATCAAGCGAGCCCATATTGTTGGGGTTTCCATGGGTGGCATGATTGGGCAGCGCATGGCGATTGAGTGGCCTGAAAGGGTGGCGTCGTTAACATCCATCATGTCTACCAGCGGTGCCCGGCGTGCCGGTTATCCAGCCAGGGGCATGATGCAGCAATTAACGCGGCGACCGGCAGGCAAAGACCTTGGCGCGCTGGTCGATTTTGGCGTACAGAACTGGACGTTGCTGCAAGGCCGTGAATACAAAACTCCGCCGGAGGAGTTGCGGGCCTTTACCGAGCGGGTCGTGCAGCGATCTGTCAGCCCGGCGGGCTTTATGCGCCAATTGCAGGCGGTGATGAATGAACCTAACCGCGTACGGGAGCTGAAAAAGCTCAAGCTGCCGACATTAGTACTCCACGGCGGTGACGATCCATTAATACACGTCTCTGGCGGTCAGTCCGTGGCCAAAGCTGTGCCCGGAGCCAAGCTGGAAATCATTCCTGGCTGGGGCCACGATATGCCCGCCGCGTTAAATCAGCGTCTTACTGGCTTGATTGCTGATCATGCCCGTTCTGCCGTCGGCTGAGCCAGTAGTCAGGCTAGGGTTGCTCGACCATAGGCTCAAATAAGCGTGATGGTGAGCAACCCGTTGCTTAGGTTATTTAGCGTCTTGCGGCGTCAGCTGCGTAGCCCATGTTCGAGGTTGCCATCAGCAAGCAAGCATCGAGTACTTTCAGGTTCACGCCGGCCGCGCGGTTCAGCGCATCGCCAGACTTTACCGCCATGCGGCGATCATCGTAAGACGCGCCTTGAAGGCACTCGGGTAAAGCGGCTAAAGATTCCTCAGTGCAGTTCATATCGTCCTCACAAATGTAAGCGATATGCGCTTCAGCTTTTTCAGTCACTGTCTGTTTCGGCTGCATGTTCCGCCATACCAACACGCCGACGGCGAGTATGGCGGCAATAATGAGTCCTCTTGGTAATTTAGTCACAGTTGTTCCGTATAAATTGGTTGTCGCTGGTTTCTGTCTACGCTGAGCATTTACGCAGTTTGCTTAAGTCGCTGCTGAATAAATCTATTTTGAATTGTAACAGCTAGGACTCTGCAATAGAGCTAACGGCTTAGCGGCTGGGCTTTATAAAAAATCTTCGGAAAGTGGTTCTGCCAGTTAAAACGGATGGTTAGGTTAAGTTAAGGCTAAAAACTTTTCATCTTGCCGGGTAATCCTACTGCGAACGATGCGGTTATAAAACCGCTCAATGTAATCGAATATGTCCCGTTGGCTGTTGACCTCAAAGTGAAAGTCATCGGCGAAGATGAGATTTTTCTTATCTGTAGATTAATCAAGTTAACGGAACTGTAGGTGCGAATTCATTCGCACAAATCAGGCGCTCCCGCTACGGCAGAACGGAGCGAATGAATTCGCACCTGCAGATAAATTGGTCGCCGAGGGTATTGGTACTAGCGAATAGGGAGTTGTGAGTCCCGGCTAAAACTCATCCTCAACCGGGCTAGCGCCAGCCTCATCGCCGGCTATTCTGTGGTTCTCTTCAGCCCAGTCGCCCAAATCAATCAACTTGCAGCGCTCTGAGCAGAATGGTCGAAATTTATTTTCCGGCGAGTTAAAAGTGACTTTGCCGCAATTCGGGCATTTTAGCTGTGTGATGGTCATGGTAGTTATTGCGTTTGAAGAGGGTGTTAAAGGCTGCACATCACCAGCGAAAACGGCACGTCGCCGTTGTACTGCTTGGCTCGGTCTTCAGTGCTGGGTTGCTCAAGGAAGCGAATGCTAATGCGGTGACGGCCGCCGCTGACGGCCGGAAAAACCTGGTGTTCGCGGGGAACGGTAATTTTCAGCATTTGAACAATCTGCTGGGGTTGCAGGTTGCTTGTGTAGTTTCCCGTTTCGGCCACCAATGAATGTGCGGCGGCACTGTTTCGGGTAAGTTCCAGCGATACCGTAATGGCATCACGAAGCAACCACAGCGGTTCATACCAGCGTGACAGGTCGGCTTGGCGTAGATCCGCGCCTCGCTCAAGCCAGATATGGTAAGCGGGTACATCAAACTCGCAGAGGCCACCGGGTAGCGAGCTACGGCTGCGAACTGCGGTAATAAATTCGTTACTTTTCAGGTAGTGGCCAAACCGGGTGTTACTGCCGTGCAGCTGTTGAATGGACTCACTGACTTTAACTTGTTCGCTACGCAGTACATCACGATCAATGTCTTCGTTATTTTCCAAACGACCCAGCCAAATCGACTGTCGCTCTAACTCTTTATGCACTTCAGCTTTAACGTCGCCGCGGCTGAGCACTTCGAGAATTTCTAATAAGGTCGCCAGCGACTGACGCGCGTCCCAGTCCGAGTCGTCTTCCAGTGAATGACAGGCTTGTTCAAACAAAAATTCCAGGCGCAGTAGCATTCGCGTCCGCTCATTAAGCGGGTGCTCGTAAACAATGCCATCGTTGGAGTCGTTGCTCAAAAATGCTCTCGTTAAGTTAGGGATGCCGGAAGAGTACCGGTTACAGCCGCATATTGTCGGTGTTTGGCACCGTATTTACCAGCGGCGACTGTGATGCTAGCCAGCCGGAAGCTGCTGTGAATCCGGTGCGTGGCCGGTTTTAGCCCATTGCCGATAAACTTTGTCGAGTTCCGCTACTGACTTATTGAGTTGCTCGAAGTTTCCATGGTTCTCAAATACATCATCGGCAACAGCCAGTCGCTCAGCACGGCTTGCTTGAGCAGCGAGCATCGCGCTCGCCTGAGTGCCTTTGATATTACTACGGCGCTCCAGGCGAATGAGTTGCTCGGCCTCAGTGGTATCGACGATCAGTACCCGATCCAACCATTCGTAGTTCTGCTTTTCTACTAGCAGCGGTAACTCCATCACCACATAGGGACCGGTCGCTGCAAATGCTTGTTTGGTCAGTTCGGCGTTGATGGCGGGGTGGGTGATCGCCTCAAGCTTAAGGCGGGCCTGCTCGCCGTTTTCGGCAAATACAATTGCCCGCATCGCCGCCCGATCGAGGCCACCGTCGGGGTCAAGCACTTCAGTGCCAAACGTTTTGGCAATAGCCAGTAATGCCGGCATACCGGGCTCCACTACGTCGCGGGCAATTTGGTCAGCATTAATTACCGCGACACCCAGCGCGGCAAAGGCGGCGGCGACTGAAGATTTGCCGCTGGCAATGCCGCCGCTAAGGCCGATTTTCGGGATAAAGTTGAGCTTAGTTTCTGGGGTAGGTTGTTGTGTCACGCTATAAACCGAATAGTGAAAAATAGGCGCTGGTGAGGGCCGGGCCGCCGACCAGTGCCAGCCAGCCTGCAGCGGCCAAAAATGGCCCGAACGGCATCGGATTTTCGCGGTTAAGTTTGCCGCTGGCAATTAGCGCTCCGCCGACTAATGCCCCGACGGCTGATGACAGCAAAATAATCATTGGCAGCTGCTGCCAACCCAACCAGGCCCCGAGCATAGCGAGCAGCTTGAAATCGCCATAACCCAAACCTTCTTTGCCCGTCAGTAAGCGATAACCGTGATACAACAGCCATAATGAACCATAGCCAATAACCGCGCCGATAATACTAGCGGCCGGCTCGCTAAGGTCGGCGAACAAGCTGAAAACCAGCCCCAGCCAGAGCCAGGGTAGGGTGATGGCATCCGGCAGTATTTGCTCATCGAAGTCGATGGCCGCTAAGCTGACGAGAGCCCAGGTGAGGAGCAAGCCGCCCAATGCTTCCCAACCGAAACCAAACTTCCAGGCAACAACGGCAGACAACAGGCCGCAGAGCAGCTCAATAAACGGATAGCGTTTGCTGATAGGGGTTTTGCACTTCCGGCAGCGACCGCGCAGTAGCAGCCAGCTGAGTAGCGGAATATTTTCCAGGGGCGAAATTTTGTGCTGACAGCTTGGGCAGTGTGAAGCTGGCCACATTAAATCGTAGCGCTCATCGGTGCTTTCAGCGTCGTTCTCTGCTGTAAAATTCTCGGCTGACTGAATTGCCGCTGCCCAGCGCTTAGCATCGCGTTGCTGCATTATCGGCAAGCGGTGAATCACTACATTAAGAAAGCTGCCGACCATTAAACCCAGCAGAGTGCACAGCGTAATAAACACAGCCGGTTGGCTGCTGAGGCCGTCAGCGACGGCGGAGAAATTCATTGTTCTAATGGTCCGGTTTGAGGCGTTTGCCGGGAAGGTAGTGGGTGGGAGTAGACTCTCCGCGTTGTACGCTTAGGTCGTTTCTCAGTTTACCTGAAAACCGTTTGTTCTGAGGACGTGGAGAAGGGCTAAAGTGGTACGGGCCTTCGACTGGCTCAGGCTGAACGGTTATGGAGTGCCCTGTGTCGCAAAACTAGAAAACCTCGATATCGGTCGTTCGACTCGATCTCGATCGCCATACATAACAAACCCGCAA
>CAJQNE010000487.1 GCA_905479545.1 uncultured Gammaproteobacteria bacterium
ACAGCGCTGCCCGCCGAGTGCAGGAATTCGGGCGCCGTTAACTGCGCGGCCATACTGCGACCAAGGGGAAATAAGGCCTGATCGAGACCAACAAGGAACAAAGTGAGGCCCAGCACCACATACACTAAACCGAGTACCACCTTGCGCCACTGCGGAATGGCACGACGCAACAGTAAAAACTGAAAACCAAAAATAATGGCAATAATCGGCACCACGTCGCGCAGCGTCGATAAAAAAGTGCCGCCAAGCAGCCTCAACCAGTCAGGCATATTCATGACCAGACGATGCCAAATAACATCACAAAAATCATCGGCGAAAGCGAGGCAAAAGCAATTAGACCAAAGCCATCCAGCATCGGATTGCGCCCCTCAAGATTGCTCGCCAGACCTACGCCGAGCGCCGTAACTAAAGGCACGGTTACTGTTGAAGTCGTTGCCCCGCCCGTGTCGTAAGCAATACCAATAATTTCTTTCGGGGCAACCAAAGTCACTAACACCACCAGCAGATAGCCGCCGCCAATCATCCAGTGAATGGGCCAGCCAAAAACAATCCGCAGCACGCCAACCAAAATAGCCACTCCGACCGAGAACGCTACCGTCAAGCGCAATACCAGCGCGTAGCTGTCCATCGCGGCGACGGAATTTTCGACAAAGCCGTTCGCCGCCGCTGCCTTGGCGGCCTCAGCGGCCACCGCGATGAGTGCGGGCTCAGCCACCGTGGTACCAAACCCCAACGCAAACGCAAAAACGAGTAGCCAAAACAAGCTACCTTTGCGGGCAAAAGCATTCGCCAGGCTTTCGCCAAGAGGGAATAAACCGAGCGTCAGACCGCGAATAAACAATGTGAGCCCCAGCACGACCGCCAGCAGGCCTACCAACAAGCTAGCGACATCAGGCATTGGCTGCCGCAGCACTAATAGCTGAAAGCTGGCGACTACCAGCACTATTGGTAGCAAATCACGCAAGCTGTTGCGAAAATCGCGAAACATGAACTTCCTTGAGGGTTGTCTTGCAATTAAAAGTAGGCGCCTCTGCAAGAACAGCACCCTGCGCCCACGTTAGCAAAATAACGGCGCGGCAGGCATTCGCTTATACTTACAACTGCTTTAGTTCAGCACACCACCGGCCTACTTGAATGTTTGTGGCCGAAATTTATGCCAGAGATTTATGCCAGATAACGACCTTAAAAATACTACTCCTGAAAACACCACGCCGGAAAACGAAGGCTGTCGACAATCACGGAGTGACCGGCCGCTTGGCACACTCAGCGATTTCCGCGGCAACTCTGACAATGTTGATGGCACACGATCGGACAAAACGGCACAGCGACCAGAAACAGCGGAGCAAACGCCCTCTGAACAGGAACAACAGTGGCATTCAAAAGAACCGCCGCAGGATAACTCATCGCGGCGGGACTCAGGGTTTGAGCAGGATTCACCGCCGCCACAGCCACCCGCTGACAACCACCACCGCACGGGTACCGGAATGTACTGGGCCGCTGCTCTCATTGCCTTAGCGCTACTCACGCTATTTTTTAACAACCGTATTGAGAGCAAACAACTCAGCGAAGGCATTACAGAGAAATTGCTGCAACAGGCAGATGGCCATTATTACGCTCGCGGACAGATCAACAGCCAGCCTGTGCTATTCATTGTCGACACAGGCGCGAGCGTGGTTAGCATTCCCGCTACGCTAGCGGATTCAATGGGCCTACCCCGCCTGCAACCAGAACGGGTAAACACGGCCAACGGTGAAGTCACCGTATTCAACACCCGGCCTGTCACCATCCGGCTGGGCGACATCCAGCTTTACGATGTAGAAGCGCATATTAACCCGGGTATGGCCCCGCCGGGCGTATTGCTCGGCATGAGTTTTTTACGACGGTTAGATTTCCGGCAACGTGACACCCGATTGATTCTGAAAACGCGTCCGGAGCTCTAACGAAGCCTCGTTCCTGACTGTGTCGGCTAAAAATTTGCCAGTAGCTCACATGGCATTCCGCTCGACCAGCCAACCCTTTCAGGCGAATTTTTGTTAACCACAGCGGCGACTGGCAGCCAAGGCCGGTATGCTTGCGCCACAACATCCACAACAGTGCCCATCATGACGAACCCCGTACTGCCCGGCGATATAGACTTAACGGTCAAAAACGCCCTGCGTGAAGACCTTGGAGCCGGCGACTTAACCGCCAGTCTGGTACCCGCCGACGCGCAAGCTAGTGCGCGAATCATCAGCCGCGAACAGGCCACAGTTGCCGGTCGACCCTGGGCTGGCAAAGTATTTGAAATGCTCGGCGGCGAAGTGACGATTGATTGGCTGGTTGCCGAGGGTGAACAGGTCAAAAACAACGACTGTATTTGCACCCTCAAAGGCCCTGCCCGGGTAATGCTCTCTGGTGAACGCACTGCGCTGAATTTTCTACAGACGCTTTCCGGCACTGCCACCCTTGCTCGGCGCTATGCCGAACGGGTAAAAGGCACCAAAGCCAGCGTACTCGACACCCGAAAAACTCTGCCCGGTCTGCGCACCGCTCAGAAATATGCGGTGGCGGTCGGCGGCTGCGCGAACCATCGTGTGGGTTTATACGACGGCATTCTTATTAAAGAGAATCATATAATGGCAGCCGGTAGCATTAGCCGGGCTGTGGCCGCTGCCCGCCAGCTGCAATCGGGCGTACCCATTCAGGTGGAGTGCGAAAACATGGATGAAGTTGCGGAGGCGCTGGAAGCCGGCGCCGACATGCTATTACTCGATAACTTCTCACTACCATTACTGCAAAAAGCCGTAAACCTGAACAAAAACAACGAAATTAATATGCGCCGTGCGCGCATGGGCCTGGGCACAGCGCTGCTTGAAGGCTCTGGCAACGTATCGCTGAACACCGTGCGCTCCATTGCTGAAACCGGTGTGGACCGAATCTCAGTGGGAGGTATCACCAAACACGTTACTGCCGTTGATTTGTCGATGCGGTTTGATCTCGACTGATGACACTGGCTTACCGTCGCGACCAAATCTGCTGCTGACCGATAGCCAGCCAGCGCCGATTTCATTACAATTCGCGCCGCTTTGCGCTTGCGACAGCGCCGCCTTATTCGCTGCACTGAGTTCGACAAACTAATTCAATGCACTGACTTTCTAGTAAAAATTATTTCACGAACCGATATCAGTAGGACTAATACAATGAACAGAGAGCAACTCGCGACGACCGCGCAAGCTATTGTTGCCAACAACAAGGGCATTCTGGCCGCCGACGAAAGCACGGCAACCATCGCTAAACGCTTTGCGAGCATTAATCTCGAATCTACTGAGCAGCGGCGCCGCGACTATCGCGAAATGTTGTTTCGTGCAGAGGGCGCTGGTGAGTTCATTGGCGGCGCTATTTTGTTTGATGAAACGCTGCGTCAGAAAGCGGCAGACGGCACCCCGCTAGTTCAGGTAATGAACGATGCCGGCACTATCCCCGGCATTAAAGTCGACAAAGGCGCTAAAGCCCTTGCCGGTCGTCCCAACGAAACGGTCACCGAAGGCCTTGATGGCCTGCGTGAACGCCTCGCTGAGTATTACGACATCGGCGCCCGCTTTGC
>CAJQNE010000488.1 GCA_905479545.1 uncultured Gammaproteobacteria bacterium
CACCATCGCTGGTTGGTTTAGTTTGTAGCTGGTGTATAGCATTTGCCGACATTCGTTTTCGTCAGACGGCGCCATGATCACCATATTCGGCACACAGCGAACGAAGCTCAAATCGTAAGCGCCGTGATGGGTAGCGCCGTCAGCACCCACCAAGCCCGCGCGGTCTACTGCGAATAACACGGGCAGGTTTTGCAGTGCGACATCGTGGAGTAGCTGGTCATAGCCACGTTGTAGGAAACTGGAATAAATCGCGACGACTGCTTTGGCCCCATCCGTTGCCATGCCTGCCGCGAGTGTCACAGCGTGCTGTTCTGCGATGCCGACATCAAAATAACGATCCGGAAAACGCTTAGAGAAAGCCACTAAGCCAGAACCGTCACACATGGCCGGTGTAATACCAATGACCTTGTCATCTTGTTCAGCGATATCGCAGAGCCAGTCACTAAAAATATTGGTGTAAGTCGGCGGCTTCGGTGTTTTCGGCGGAAACACTCCGGTTACAGGGTCGAAGCCTTGCGCAGCATGAAATACCGTCGGCTCTTTCTCAGCCGGTGCGAAGCCTTTGCCTTTCCGCGTAACGATATGGACGAACTGCGGGCCTGGCATTTCAATGACTTTGGTTAGCGTACTAATCAGCTGCGGCAGGTCGTGGCCATCAAGGGGGCCGATGTAATTGAAGCCCAGCTCCTCAAACAGCGTACCGGGCAGCATCATGCCCTTCATCATCTCTTCCGACCGGCGGGCTAATTCACTCATGCCAGGTCGGTTAGACAATGCTTTTTTGGAGTTCTCACGCAGGCCGCTGTACAGCCGCGTGCTGAGCAGTTTAGTGAGGTAGTTATTCAGGCCGCCGACGTTTTCGCCGATAGACATTTCATTGTCATTCAGAATAACCAGCAAGTCTTCTTCAGTATGGCCCGCATGGTTCATGGCTTCGAAGGCCAGTCCGGCGGTCATTGCGCCGTCACCCATAACCGCGACAGCGCGTCGTTTTGTGCCCTGACGTCGGGCAGCAATCGCCATGCCCAATGCCGCACTGATTGAGGTGCTGGAGTGTCCTACGCCGAACGTGTCGTATTCACTTTCGCTGCGTTTCGGAAAGCCGGAAATGCCGCCTTTTTTACGAATGTCAGGTAGCGCATCGCGGCGACCGGTCAGAACCTTGTGTGGGTAGGTTTGGTGGCCGGTATCCCAAACGATACGATCGTGTGGTGTGTTCAGCAGGTAGTGCAGAGCAATGGTGAGCTCCACCGTGCCGAGGCCGGCAGCAAAATGCCCACCATTGGCCGCCGCATTATTAATAAGGAAATCACGCAGTTCCGCCGCTAACGGCGGCAATTGTTCAGCAGCCAGCGCACGCAAGTCGGCGGGGCTGTTGATGGTCGTTAGTAGTGGGTAGCGGGATTTGTTCATTAATGCTGTTTGTGGTGCTTCTCAGCGAATCCTGTTTAGCCGTGAATTTTCTCAGGACGGCAAGGCTGCGTCCAATGGCCCGGTAGCTTGTTGCATTTGCCTGGCCTTTTGTGTGGTGCCGTACAGCGTTGGTGCGATGTAGTTTAGTGATCCCGCTCGATAATGTAGCTGGCTAACCAGCGCAACGGCTCTGCTGCAGTGCCAAACGGTTCCAGGGCGGTCAGCGCCTCGCCATACAGTTGCTGGCTGCGGGTTTTTGCAGCCTGCAGGCCGAACAGTGCAGGCCAGGTTGCCTTGTTTTGCTCGACGTCGCTGCCCTGTGGTTTGCCTAATGTGCTGGTTTCGGCTTCGATATCCAGCACGTCGTCGTGAATCTGAAACGCGAGGCCTGCGCAATCGGCGAATTTTCGCAGCGATGCGATGGCGCTAATATCCGTCGCTGATGCGCGGCTTTCGGTAGCGCTTATCGCTGCCATTACCACCGGTGCGGTAATCATGCGGCCGGTTTTGCCGCGGAACATGGCTTCAAGCTCAGTTTGATTGGGTTGCTGTTGTTCGAAGCTTAAGTCCAAAGCTTGGCCACCACACATGCCCATTGCACCCGCCGCCATGGCCAGTTCCTGAATCATTTTCAATTTGGCCTCCGCACTGTTGTGCGGGTCGTTGGCCAACACCTCAAACGCTCTGGTTTGCAGTGCATCGCCGGCCAGAATAGCTTGTGCTTCGCCGAAGGCGATATGGGTAGTTGGTTGGCCGCGGCGAAGGTCATCGTCGTCCATGGCGGGCAGGTCGTCGTGAACCAGTGAGTAGGCGTGAACCATTTCCACTGCGCAGGCCGCTGCATCAACTCGCTCTGGTTCTACCCCCAGCGTTTCTGCTGTGGCATAAGCGAGTAAGGGGCGAAGTCGCTTGCCGCCATTTAACGCCGCATGGCGCATTGCCAGGTGCAGGTTTTCCGGTTCGTCGACGGATAAATTTTGTTCGAGTGTAGCGTTAACTCGCTGGCGGTAGTTTGCTAGTTGGCTGTCGAAACTCACAGTCAATCCCTTGAGTTCACTACGCATCACCTTCGAATGCTGTTAGCTCGGCGGTACCATTCTTTTCCAGTAAAATTTGAACTCGCTGTTCCGCCTGTTGCAAAGCCTGTTGGCATTCACGGGTTAACTGCACGCCGCGCTCAAAGGTTTTAAGCGAGTCGTCGAGGCTTTGTTCACCCGATTCCATTTGCTCCACCAAAGACTCGAGTTCCTGAAGAGACTTCTCAAAATCGGGCGAGGTAGCTTGCTTGGTAGATTTTTTTGCGGTGGTTTTAGCCATAAATATTTCGGAGCGCCGTCCGGACTGTGGTGTTGTGAGCGCAATCATACCTGTCTAATCGCCCGCTGTTAGCTCGCGTAGCTAATAATTCATCGTCGGTAACTCAGTCTATGCCTGTCAGCGTTTTAGCATGGAGAATGGTTGCTGAGCCTGTAAACTACGCGGCTAAAAAATAACCTTGAGCTCCGGAGCTTCCTGCGTTTTGATAATCCCTAATGACCAAAGTGCCGACCGCAATATTGGCGATGCTGCGCCAATGATTGATGCACTGGCTGGCGAAGAAATCGCGGCTGTTGATCTTGGCTCCAATAGTTTCCATATGGTGGTAGCGCAAGTTCGCGACGGACAACCAGTGGTGGTTGACCGTATAAAGCAGATGGTGCGTTTAGGTGCGGGGCTGGACGAAAATAATATGCTCAGCGCCGAGGCGCGCGATCGTGCGCTGCGCTGCCTGGGCTTATTCGGCGAGCGAATTCGGCACCTGCCTGCCAGTAATGTCCGCATCGTCGGCACTAACACCCTACGGTTAGCGCGGAAGAGCGGCAATTTCATTCAGCTCGCTGAAGCCAAGCTTGGCCATGAAGTAGAGGTAATCGCTGGTGTTGAAGAGGCGCGGCTCATTTACCGGGGGGTCGCGCGCTCCGTGGAGTCCGATGACCGCCAGCGACTGGTGGTTGATATCGGAGGCGGCAGTACCGAGTTGATTATCGGCAATGGCTATACGCCGAAGCTGATGGAAAGCGTGACGATTGGTTGTATCAGTATGACCAAGCAAGTGTTTGGCGATGGCCGGATTACTGCTGAGCGGATGAATGAAGCGGTACTGTTGGTTGCCCAAAAGGTAGAGACGTTTTTGAAACGCTACCAGCAAGCCGGTTGGGATATTTGCATCGGTGCGTCGGGTACGGCCCGCTCTGCTGCCGAAGTGATTGGTTCAGAGAGTGGTTATAAGGCATTTGTTCAACTCGAAGAACTGCGGGCATTGTGCAATCGATTAGTCGAAAAGGGCTCGATAAACGAGGTTGATTTTGCGGGTATGAGCGCCGAGCGACAACCGGTTTTCGTCGGTGGCACGGCAGTGTTGCTAGGGGTGTTTGAAGCGCTTGGCATTGAGCGGATGGAAATTGCTCCCGGCGCCTTGCGGGAAGGGGTGCTCGATGAGTTATGTGGGCGGTTGGCGAGTGACGATATTCGTGACCAAAGTGTCGCGGCGCTCATGTGCCGTTTCAGTGTGGATACCGTTCAGGCTGAGCGTGTTGCAAACACCGCTACGGACTTGCTGCAGCAAGTCGCCGGGCCTTGGCAGCTCAACAAGCCGGGGTTCTCGCAACGCCTGACCTGGGGCGCGCTGCTGCACGAGATGGGTCTCGATATCGCGCATACCGGTTACCACCGGCATAGTG
>CAJQNE010000489.1 GCA_905479545.1 uncultured Gammaproteobacteria bacterium
GACAACTCCACCATCAAGGTCACCGTAATCGTTGGGCTCCGAGAACTTTTCTTTGCGCCCTGTCACTCGCGATAGCAGCCACAGTAACAACAAACCCAGCAGCACCGCCCAGAGAATCGGGTTATGCGCTTCTATATTGCCGTTTTTCAAGCGATCAAAATAGCTAGCCCAGAAATTCGGATCAGTGAAATTATTCAAGTCGGTGGGTGCCAACTCAGCGGGCTCATCGTTCATAGCAGATGCGGCAGCGGAAGCACTGCTGGTAACAGCGGCAACAGCCTGCTGGCCGGTATTTTTAGCCTTCGCTAACCAATCAGCATCAGACTCGCTCGTCGACGAATTTTCAACGTCAGCCAGCGTCGCAGGAGCACTAGTCGCGGCAGGAGTAGCTTCGTCGCCCGCAGTGGGTTGCGATTGATTCGCAGCCGCTGTCAATTCAGTCTCACTATCCTCACCACCAACCCGTGAGTCTTCAGGGTCAGCTGCGCCTTCACTCTCATCGTTTTCAGCACCATCGCTCTCCGGCGCGGCCGTCTCGCCCTGAGCCGGCATTACAGCAGGCTCACTATCCTCGCTGTTCACTTCGGGTTCGGGTTCGGGTTCGGGTTCGGGCTCAGCTTCGGCACTATCTGGCTGCTGAACGGCCGGGGCGGACGTCGAATCGCTATCAGGGAGATTTGTTAATTCAGCCGTCAACACATCAGTGCCGACTACTGCAGCAGATGGCTCTGGCTTTGGGTCTGTCTCGGGGTCTGACTCCGGTTCAGCAGTCGGATCGGCGCCATCGTTCGCGGCGGAACCGGGTGCCTGAGTCGCTGCGTCCAACTCGGAGTCCGGTGTAGCAACTAAGGCTTCGAGTGCCTGCTTATCCGCTTTAGCTTTCTCCAGCTCCATCGCAGCGGTCTTAAGTTGATTAGCACGCTCAACCACCAGCTCAGCCTGACGCTGCTTGACTCGTTCTATTTCAGCCCGGGCAGATTCTGCCAGTTTCCGGGCCTCGTCAGCACGCTGCTGAATGGCCGCCCTTTGTTGTTCTATATCAGTATTGCCAGCGTCATTTGCAGCCGCTGGTGGCGCAGCAGTTTCTCCGGACTCTGACATTGCTTCCGGCTTGCTGGTTTTGAGACCCGACGACTCCTGCTGAAGACTTTCGGAGGCTGAACTGGCAACCGGCGCCGTAGCAACCTCAGTCTCAGTAGCCGCTGACGTTCCCGACTTCGGGGTAATGGCAACATAATCGAGCGAATACGTAGTGGCGAGCGGTATGTCGGCCAGGTCATCACTGTTTGTGAACGTTGAAATGCTGGGGCTGGTGTTACGTGGCGCACGAGCCTTGCTAGGCACATCCAGATTGACTGAGCGGGTAACGCCGCTGGGCTCAACCGCACCTTCCAGTGGGAAAGTCTGTGCGATAGGCAATGTCTCATCGACAGCGGCTGCGGTAGCGACCGGCAGTGGTTCGGGCTGCCTCGATACCACTACTGACTCAGGCTGGGTGACCGAATACCCCGGTGATTCAGAAACTGTTTGCCGCCGCTCAGGTTGGCGTCGCGACTCCCGGGAGGCCGCTCGCGCCGCAGGCTTACGAGCAGTCTTTTGGTTTATGCGCCCTGTCCGCAAGAACACTTTTGCCTCGCTATCTGACAGTACGGTCATTACCACTTTCGGCGGCACGTATAACTGACTGCCGACCGATAGATTTTCGGCTTTACCGGCAAACGCTTTAGGGTTCGTGCGCAGTATTGCCGCCATTGTTTGCGACAGCGTGACGCCTGTAGGCCGCAGCTCATTGGCAATGCTGTAGAGGGTTTCGTCCTGACGAACCGGTCCATACGAATTTGTCGCTAATGCTTGTTTCGCCGCAATTTTCGCTTCCGGCTGAGCCACTTCTGCGGTTGTCGGCTTAGCAACTTGTGCTGGCTGTGCCGCGGCCCTGGGCTCAGGTGCTTCGTCAACCACTGATGGAGCATCCGCAACCGGATCTTTCTCCATACGCTGCAGTTCGGGCAGCCGGTTGAAGCCAGAGGTACGCTCAGCAGTTGCCGGCGCATCATCAACCATTGGCGGCGGCGCTTTGGTTACAAGCGGTGGAACTGACGGAGGGGCTGGTGCAATAACGGGCGCGTCAATTTCAGCAGGAGGCGACGCTATTACGCGTGGTTGCGGCTTTGGCGTAGCAGTGACGACGGGAGGTGTTTTTCTAGACTGAATAACTGCCGTAGTGGCTGGCTCTGCTGCCCGCGCCTGAACTGTCGGCTCGGGAGTAACAGGCTCAGCAAGCACCGGTGGTTCAGGGGGCTGAACAATTTCAACTTCCGTTGGCACAACCTGTGCGACCGTGGCCGCCGCCGTTACTTCATCAGGCGGGTCCAATAATAAGGTATACCAGCGCTGCAAAGTGCCTTGTGAGGTTTTAACCTGCAGAATGAGTTCGACAACAGGCTCACGAAGCGGTCGCTTACCGATTATTTTGATGACTTGCCCGCCACGACCCTCTTTTATTGAGAATCGCAAACCGGACAAAGCTGGCAGCGGCGAAATGCCGGTTTTTAACCAGATGCTGTCGGGAGCAAGGGACACAGCGAGCTGCCCCCGATCGCCGACACCTAGCACGGTAACTTCGGCCAATAAATTCTGATTCAAGGCGGAGCTAACCCGAATATCACTCAGAGACGCCGCAGACGCGGAGAAGCTGAACAGCATCATCGTAATAACTGCGCCGAAAAACGACATAAAATTGGGTCGGGACATAGCGTTCAACGTTTTTATAGTAGTCACTTGCATATTCGCAGACAGTGGGTCGCTCTATGGTAACGATTTTTTACCGGTAGATGGAAACCCAAGACATTATCAACGGAGATATCGGGCAATTTCCACTAAAAAGCCGACGCGTCGCAAGCAACGAGTCGGCTTTAAAGGCCCCGTTATTTCGAACCGCAGTTTATTTCAACAAAATTACTTCAAATAATCACGAATCAAAATTTCCGCGATCTGCACACTATTCAGCGCTGCACCTTTGCGAACGTTATCCGCCACTACCCACATATTCAAACCACGCGGGTGCGAAATGTCTTCACGAATACGGCTCACGTAAGTCGGGTCGCTGCCTGAACCTTCTGTAACAGCAGTGGCATAACCGCCATCTTCGCGCTTATCCAGCACTTCTATACCCGGCGCGTTGCTTAGTAACTCGGTAGCCTGTGCAGCCGTCAATTTGTCACGGGTTTCAATGTGCATCGCTTCGGAGTGACCATAAAAAACCGGTACACGCACTGCGGTGGGATTCACCTCAATGCTGTCGTCTTCCATGATTTTTTTAGTTTCCCACACCATTTTCATTTCTTCTTTGGTGTAGCCGTTTTCCATAAACACATCGATATGCGGTAACACGTTGAACGCTATCTGTTTGGGGTACACCTCCGCTTTCGCGCCAGTGCCGTTCAACAACGAAGCGGTTTGCTTGGCCAGCTCTTCAATTGCTTCTTTACCGGTACCCGAAACTGCCTGATAGGTTGCGACGTTTACGCGCTCTACTTTTGCCGCATCATGCAACGGCTTCAGAGCCACCAGCATTTGAATAGTCGAGCAATTAGGGTTGGCGATAATACCCTTAGTTGTGTACCCGGCGATGGCATGCGGGTTTACCTCCGGCACTACCAGTGGCACATCTTCGTCCATTCGAAAATGCGAGGTGTTGTCGATAACCACACAGCCCGCAGCAGCGGCTTTAGGTGCATATTCCTCGGATATACTGCCGCCAGCTGAAAACAAACCGATCTGAACTTTCGAAAAGTCAAAATCCGCCAGGTTTTCGATGGTGACTGATTTTCCATTAAAACGAATAGTGCCGCCTGCAGAGCGCGCGCTCGCTAGTGGATAGATTTTGCCGACCGGGAACTTGCGTTCTTCCAGAATGCTCAGCATCGTTTCGCCAACTGCGCCGGTGGCGCCGACAACAGCTACGTCGTAAGTTTTGCTCATGGGTAGTGTTTCCTAAATTGATTTGAATTCTTTGAGTACTGCAGTCAGTAGTGCTAATTTTTGTAATGCGACGAGGTTCAGGCTCGCAACGCTTCAACGACGGCATCACCCATCGCCTGCGTGCCAATTACCGGCAAACCGGAATCACCAACAATATCGCCGGTGCGAATCCCTGCATCGAGCACCTTACCCACTGCAGCCTCAACCTTATCTGCCAGTTCAGCCTCATCCAGCGAGAAGCGCAGCATCATGGCAACGGACAGAATCGTCGCCAACGGGTTGGCAATGTCCTGGCCGGCAA
>CAJQNE010000490.1 GCA_905479545.1 uncultured Gammaproteobacteria bacterium
GGTATCGCAGTTCGCCAATGACCGCAGCGATGAGTTACTAGAAACGATTGCGGAACACCTGCTGGCCCAACTGTTAGCCGCATGGCCTGCGAAAGCCATCGCACTCACCATTCATAAACCCGAAGCGGTGCCCGGTGCCGATGTCGGCATTAAGCTGCGCCGCGAGAAACCTGCCGATGTATTTATCAGTACCGGCAGCAATATCGACGCAGAAGAAAACACCCGCAATGGCATCGAAAAACTTCGCGACCGGTTTGGCGACCTGCAGGTTTCCAGCGTCTATCACAGCCGGGCCGTCGGCTTTGAGGGTGACGATTTCCTCAATACCGTCGTCCGCTTTAGCAGCCATGAAAGCGCCGGCAATATCGCCGCTGCGCTGCGGCATATCGAAAAGCAATGCGGCCGTAAACGCGGGGCCGAAAAATTCTCGGCCCGTACACTGGATTTAGATTTACTGCTCTATGACCAGCAAGTACTCGATGCCGATGGCATGGATGTGCCGCGTCGTGAGATTGAGAAATACCCGTTTGTACTGGCACCGCTAGCCGAGCTGGTGCCGTTGCACCGCTACCCACGCCAGGGGCCGCACTATGGCAAAAGTTACACCGAAATGTGGGCGAACTTCGATGGCGACAAAGCCGGTTTAAAAGCCTTGCCGTTTAAGTGGTAACTCAGCAGCGCTAGCGCCTTGGCAACACTCCCCGAAACACACATAGAAAACTGTTTAATGGACTTTATTCAACTCGTCGTTCTGGCACTGGTGCAAGGCCTCACCGAATTCCTGCCGGTTTCAAGTTCTGCCCACCTAATTCTCGCGCCGGTTTTACTCGGCTGGGAAGACCAGGGGCTCATTTTTGACCTCGCCGTCCATCTCGGCAGCTTACTGGCGGTAGTGTGGTATTTCCGTGAGGAACTACAGCGCATGACGCGCTCCTGGTTGCTGTCATTCACCGGCAAACACGATAACGACAGCAAACTCGCGTGGGCAGTGATTCTCGGCACCATTCCCGCCGGGATATTCGGCTTGTTGTTCAAAGACGTCATCGAAACCCAGCTGCGCTCGCCATTGGTTATCGCTGCCAGCACCGCGGTATTTGGACTGCTACTGCTCTGGGCCGACCGTGCCGGCAAGCAACAACGCGACGAATACAGCATCAGCTTTAAAGACGCACTATTCATTGGCATTGGCCAAGCCTTCGCGCTTATTCCCGGCACTTCACGCTCGGGTGCAACGATGACCGCCGGGCTATTTCTTGGCCTGAACCGGGAAGCAGCCGCCCGCTTCTCTTTCCTGTTGTCTATCCCGATTATTGTGCTCGCCAGTCTGTTCCTGACGCTGGATGTCGCCAACGGCGAAGCCGCTGTTGACTGGCTGGGGCTAGCAACCGCTGTGGTGTTGTCCGCCATTAGCGCCTACGCCTGCATCGCCGCTTTCCTGAAAATAATCAGCAAAATGGGCATGCTGCCGTTTGTAATTTACCGGCTGATTCTGGCGGCTTTTCTGGTGGTGGTTTTTTGGTAGCAAACAGCCACAACTGTTCAGCCTGAGCGTGACCAAAACCAACCGAGCGACGTAGCAACACTTCGACAAGCTGAGTGCGAACGGTTTAAGCGGGTATCGTTGGCAATACCCGCTAGAGGCGATGTTGCGAAGCAACGAGCCCGACACAAAGTGCCGTCTGGAATCGGCGAGCAGCGAAAACTAGTGCACTAACATCGAGCTGCTTACATCCGCACCCGCTCAACCGCCTTTTTCCAACCCGCATAGTTCGCTTCACGTCGCTTCGAGCCCTCACCCGGGGAGAAACGTTTGTCGCTTTTCCATAGGGTGGCAATTTCATCGGTCGACTTATAAATACCGGCCTGCAGACCGGCTAAAAACGCCGCGCCCAGTGCGGTTGTTTCAGCAATTTGTGGACGCTCGACAATGGTCATTAGCTGATCAGCAAGAAACTGGTTTAACCAGTCATTGCCAACCATGCCGCCATCGACCCGTAAGGTGGTCGATTGCACGCCGTCGGCGGCCATTGCCTCGAGTAAATCACGGGTTTGGTAAGCGACGGATTCAAGCGTGGCGCGAATAATTTGTGCTCTGCCGGTGTCACGGGTCATTCCGATTAAGGCGCCCCGCGCTTCAGGGTCCCAATACGGTGCGCCAAGGCCGGTAAAGGCCGGCACCAGATAAGCACCACCCGCATCTTTAACACTGCCAGCAATCGCCTCGGTTTCCTTGGCGTCTTCCACCAGCCCGACAGCGTCACGCAGCCATTGCACCGCCGCACCGGCAACAAAAATGGAACCTTCCAGTGCGTAAGTCGTGCGACCATTTAAGCGATAAGCAACGGTGGTTAACAGTCGGTTATGCGACTTCAATGCTAGCTGACCGGTGTTCAGCATCATAAAACAGCCGGTGCCGTAGGTGCTTTTAATCATGCCTGCGTCAAAACAAGCCTGGCCAACTGTCGCACCTTGCTGGTCGCCAATCATTGCGCCAATCGGAATTGCCGCGCCAAGCAAGTCGGCGTCGGTGTTGCCGTAGTCGGCGCAGTTATCCAATACCTCTGGCAATATTTCGCTGGGTATATCGAATACCTTGGTGAGCTCAGAGCTCCAACGCTGTTTGTGAATATCGAATAACGCCGTTCGCGATGCGTTGCTGGCGTCCGTAGCGTGGCGTTTTCCGCCGGTCAGTCGCCACAGCAGAAAGCAGTCGATGGTGCCGAACGCCAGCTCACCACGCTCGGCACGGGTGCGGGCGCCGGGTACGTTGTCGAGTATCCAGGCGACTTTGGTTGCCGAAAAGTAGGGATCGAGCAGCAGGCCGGTTTTCTCTGCCAGGGCTTTTTCCAGGCCCTGCTCTTTCATAGCGCGGCAACTCTCAGCGGTGCGCCGGTCTTGCCAGACAATCGCGTTATAAATCGGCTCGCCGGATTGCCGATCCCATATCACCGTCGTCTCACGTTGGTTGGTGATGCCGATACTAATAACGTCCTCGGCGGTGGCATCGGCGTTTTTTAGCGCCTGCTTACAGGTTTGCACGACGCTATCCCAAATTTCTTCAGGGTCATGCTCCACCCAGCCATCTTGTGGGAAATACTGCTTAAACTCCTGCTGCGCCTGCGCCTGCGGAATACCGTCAGTGCTAAACAAAATGGCGCGGCTGCTGGTGGTTCCCTGGTCTATCGCAAGCAAGTATTTCGACATGGTGGTTTTCCTGATTTTTACGTGGGTGTCGGCTAGTACACTGGATTTTTCGGCAACAGCTTAATGGCACTCATCGCGGTGGCCTGTCGTTGCCGGTATGCTCCGCCCCATAATACTGTTCTCATCGCCGCCGCGCATAGCGCCGGTATTGGCTGGAAATTAGCATGCAAGAATTCACCTTTACCGCCGCCGATGGCACCACAATCGCCGCCCGTAAATGGCCTATCAAGGGCCGTAAAAAGCCGCTTGGCGTGGTACAGATCGCTCACGGCATGGCAGAGCACAGTGCCCGCTATAGTCGTTTCGCCGAATTCCTTAACGGCCATGGCATTGCGGTGTACGCCCACGACCACCGCGGCCACGGCCAAACAGCCCTGGCCAACGGCGACAAAAGCCTCGACGAACTAGGCTATTACGCCGACAACGATGGCTGGCGCAAAGTAACCGACGATGCTCGCGAATACAGCCAGCTTATTCGCGCTGAAAACCCCGGTGCACCGTTAATTTTGTTCGGCCACAGCATGGGCTCATTTATTAGCCAACAGTACGCTATCGACTATGGCGCACAAATTGACGGCTTAATTCTGTCAGCCTCGCACGGCAAAACCGGCCCGAAAGCATTACTCGGCGAGCAAATTGTGGCGGCAGAATTACTGCGTAAAGGCCCGCACTATCGCAGCCCCGTTATTATCGGCATGACATTCGGCAGCTTTAACAAAGCCTTTAAACCAATCCGCACTCAAAGCGATTGGCTATCCCGCGACGCCGCTGAGGTCGATAAGTATATTGCTGACCCACTCTGCGGCTTTAACTGCCAGTCCCGGCTATGGCTGGATTTACTGCGGGGCATGCGACAAATACACCGGCCTGATTTACAACAAAAAATCCCGGCCGATTTGCCCGTATTCATTTTTGGCGGTTCAGACGATCCGGTAACCGAAGGGGCAAAAGGTCTTGAGCAGCTTCGCGGCGAGTATCAACAGGCGGGCGTGGCCAGCGTTGAGTTAAAGGTTTACCCCGGCGCTCGCCATGAGCTACTCAATGAAACCAACCGAGACGAGGTAATGGAAGACTTGCTGCAATGGGTTAATGCCATACTGGAACGGCTTGCTTAGGCTTAACTTAAACTTTTCCAGCCTGGCAAGAATAAGCACTGCGCGAATAAGAAATTTTGACGATTTTTGTTGAGCCGGCGCTATCTACAGCCCTCCGGAGCTCGCTGAATGACCGCCCGCAGTAGTGATTATTGCCGTTTGTCCACCCGCAGCCATCGAGCGTCAGCTTAGTTGCACAGCTAAGCAATTGATAATCTAAAAGTTTCACTCAGAACGCCACCAAATTTCGGCATTTTGGTTGGATTTATCGCTTGCTCTTTTTCTGCAGGCTGATATGGTCAAACTATGATTATGTGTTGTCGCCAAGGCTTATTCGCCGCTCCGGGCGCAGCTCAGCACCAGAGCTACTCCACCTCCGGAGCACCACTGAACAAGGCAGTGCCTACGTTCGGGTTACTACGTACCCAGCGCGGTATCGATAGCTGCATTAGCACTCTGGCGGCACACCAGCCCACTCATCACCGTATAAAAGCTTTGCTGCGCTGTTAGCGCGGCGATTAACGGTTACGGGCGGTGGCATTTGCCCTATCCCGTGACCATTTTGCGGCTTTATCGCCGCCGAAAAGATAGAGGAATATCGCTCATGCATATAGATGTTACTGGCCAACACCTCGATGTAACCGACTCACTGCGCAAATATGTGGATACTAAAATGGAACGGGTGCAACGCCATTTCGACATGATTACCGACGCCCATGTGGTGCTTAGCGTAGAAAAAACCCGTCATAAAGCCGAAGCCACCTTGAAGCTGCGTGGCAGCTCGGTGCACGCAGACGTGGAGGCGGAAGACATGTACGCCGCTATTGACCAACTAACTGACCGGCTCGACCGCCAGGTTCGCAAGTTTAAAGAAAAACAAACCAACCACCGCTCTAAAGAGGCCCGTCATTCGGAGGTTACTTTTGAGCAGCCGGAAATGGACCTACAAGGCGAGCTTGAGGCATCCGGCGCATACGCCTAGCGTATGTTCTTTACGTATTTATAAAAAACTTAAGCTAAGGAAAAATCCCGGCTAAATAAAAACGGCGGGCCATAGCAATATGGGCCGCCGTTTTTTTTGTGCGCTGCTTTGCTGAGTAACGCGGCTTTTTAGCCTTTACCGCCAGAACGACCGCCGCCTCCACGGTTAGCCGGCTTGCCACGACCACCCGGCTTGGCGTTGCCATAAGCACCACCGCCGCTTTTAGGCTTGGAACCGCCGCCCGAGCGCCGTTTTGCGCCGGAGCCGCCGCCACCGGGCTTCGCTCCAGCCGCGGCAGACCGACTACGACCACCGCCTCCACCGCGACCTCGTCCACCACCGCCGCCGCGACCGCCTTCGGGTTTGACCGCTCGTGGAGCGGGCGTACCGGGGCCGGTAGGCGGCACATCGTGGCCAGGCTCAAAGCCATTAACCAGCGTCCGCGGAATGGCTTTGCCAATGAGCTTTTCGATGTCCCAAAGTTGCCGCGCTTCATCAGCGCTCACCAACGACACCGCACAGCCACTAGCACCGGCGCGGCCGGTACGTCCGATACGATGCACATAATCTTCGGGCACATTCGGTAGGTCAAAATTCACGACCTGCGGCAGCTGCTCAATATCCAGACCACGAGCGGCAATGTCAGTAGCCACCAGCACCCGAATGCCACCATCTTTGAAGCCTGCTAATGCACGGGTACGGGCACCCTGGCTTTTATTGCCATGAATCGGCGCGGCCTGAATGCCTGCTTCTTCCAGTTGCTTAGCCAACTTGTTCGCGCCGTGTTTTGTGCGCGAGAACACCAATACCTGTCGCCAGTCCTCATCGAGAATAAGTGACGTCAGCAATTCGCCTTTGCGCTTTTTGTCGACCGGGTAAATATGCTGCTCTACCGCCGCGGCGGTAGAGTTATTCGGCGATACTGACACTTCAACCGGGTTGTTCACCAGACCCTTAGCCAGATCACGAATTTCTTTCGAGAAAGTCGCTGAAAACAGCAGGTTCTGGCGACGCTTAGGCAGTATGGCGAGAATTTTTTTAATGTCGTGAATAAAACCCATATCCAGCATGCGGTCGGCTTCATCCAACACCAACACTTCAAGGGTCTTGAAGGTCACTGCGTTCTGGTTGTACAGGTCCATCAACCGACCAGGCGTTGCCACCAACACATCGGCGCCGCGGCGCAGCTTCATCATTTGCGGGTTAATTTTCACCCCACCGAACACTACGGTGGAGTTTAGTGGTAGTTCAGCACCATAGGTCGCGACACTTTCAGCAACCTGAGCAGCCAATTCGCGAGTGGGTGTGAGCACCAACGCCCGACATTGGTTAGAACCAGCGCGCTGGCCTTTTGACAGAATCTCTAATAGCGGCAGCGTAAAACCGGCGGTTTTACCGGTGCCGGTCTGCGCTGCGGCCATCACATCTCGGCCCGCCAACACAGCAGGTATGGCCTGCGCCTGAATAGGCGATGGCTCAGTGTAACCTGAACGCGCGACGGCTTTAAGCAGCGGCGCGGAAAGGCCAAGGTTATCGAAGCCGTTAGGAGTATTGTTCATAAAATCAGATATTTAGCGTCAGCCGCTGGCGGCGAAGTGCGCGCAGGGTACAGGAAATCGCCTTGCGGCGTCTGGAAAGGAAAATCTGCAACGTTAGCGGCTGGTTCGACACTTGGCCCGGTGCATCCGGCTCAACTTGCAAACCGGCATGCCGTGAGCTCGCCGCAGCTACTGGTTCAATGCGATGGTTTCAGTAATTCTTACGCCAAGCTCAAGCACTCAATCCGTAAACTTAGGATTTTACAGATTATGAAATCCATGCTCACCCTGCACCACAAAAAGCTATTCGCCTTTCTTAGCCTTCCAGGCCTTCATCGGAGCCGATAGCTTCTCCGGGCGACGTTGCGAGTAGCTGGTAAATTGGTCCATCAACACCGGCAAATCACTTTCGATATCACCATTCGGGTGTAACAAGTCGCCGCACACAACCACTTTATTCTTGTAGTCACAGGTCACTGGAAAAATGGGCACGCCAGCACCATAGGCAATACGGTAAAAGCCGGATTTAATTTTTTCGGCGTTATTCCGGGTGCCTTCCGGCGCCATTACCAGCCACAGCTCTTCGCGTTCATTAAATGTCGCAACCATCTCATTGACGATATTGCCAGCCTTTTCCCGGTCAATCGGAATAAACCCCAACCAGGAAAACAAGCCAGCAACCGGCCATTTAAATAACGAAGCTTTCACTACTACTTCAACCTTCAGCCCGAGCGCCAGCATTACGGCCGTTGCCATGTAACCATCCCAGTTGGAAGTATGGGGTGCGCCCAGCAACACAAGTTTAGGCACATTCGGGAAGGTGCCTTGTATCTTCCAGCCGCGAGCAGCCAGCATTTTACGACCAACCCAACGGGTAAATTTGTTACCACGTGACGGGATCTTGTCAGCAGGATTGGGCAAGGAGTAATGATTCATACAGTTCCATCGTTCTGCTGACTCTTGTCAGCTTAAGTTATTGCAATCGCTGAATGCGCCAAAAATTTTAGCGCTCGCAGTTAGCATTTATTAGAAATCCATTTATGAAAAACTTAGGCTACGGATTTTCGCATTGTGTTGTATTGCTACAGCGCCTGTCTATAACCGCAGACGGCCACTAAGTGCGTGAGCTAGCGTACCACTGTCGATATATTCAAGCTCACCGCCTATCGGCACGCCATGGGCAATACGGCTAGCCGCGATGCCACGCGCGGTACAAAGGCTATGGATATAATGAGCGGTCGCTTCACCTTCAACGGTAGGGTTGGTCGCCAGCACCACCTCAGTAATTTCACCGTCATCCAGCCGCCGTTCCAGCAGATCTAAACCCAGCTCGTTAGGGCCAATACCGTCAAGTGGCGATAGCCGGCCCATCAGCACAAAATACAAGCCGCTAAATGCGCCGGCTTGTTCAACGGCCATTACATCAGAGGGTTGTTCCAGCACGCACAATAACGACCGGTCGCGGC
>CAJQNE010000491.1 GCA_905479545.1 uncultured Gammaproteobacteria bacterium
CCGGCTTTACGGCGACATGAGCCGCCACGAGTTATCTGCTTAAGCGCTGCCAGCACCCGAAAAATCATCATCTGAATAGTCAATTAATTTCGGAGAATTCCAATGTCTAAAAAACGAAGCATCATTCCGTTTCTTAACAAAAAAGCTAAAGGCTCAACCACGAGCTACGACCTTACTCCAAGAAAAGTGGCGTTCGACTGGTCCGACACGCCACTGGAATGGATACCCGGCTCACCGTTTGCCAGCCACTTTATTAATGAAATAAACCTGATACTGCCAGCCGGTGAATTCTGGTTTTGTCGCCTTTATAACAAGGCGCTACCGCACATTACCGACGACAAATTGCGGCAAGACGTAAAGGACTTTATGCGCCAGGAATCGATGCACGCCCGCGCGCACGGTGGTGCTATCGAAGAATATTTAAACTGCCATAACATCGAAACTGAAACCGTTACCCGCAAGCTCGATTGGCTGTTTAAAAAACCGCTAGCCGATGACCCCTTCGGCTACAAACTGCCAAAAGCGTTGCAGTACAAATGGCTGGTGTACCGGGTTGGGTTGGTAGCAGCCATTGAGCACACCACCTGCGTGCTAGGGAAATACATTCTCGAGAATAAAACCTGGGATGCCTATGGCGCTGATGAAATGCTGCTCGACCTGCTTCGTTGGCACGGCGCAGAAGAAATAGAGCACCGCAATGTCGCCTTTGACCTCTACCAACATCTCGGCGGCAGCTATATCTCTCGCTACGCTTTATCGGTTATTGCCACCCCTACCATTTTCGCCCTGTGGGCAGATGGTGCCGCACACATAATGCGGCAAGATGAGGCTTTTGCCAGCAAAAAACCTTCTGCCTTCCGGCCGTGGATATGGACGGAATGGCAACGCGTTTCACGGTCCGGCCTGTTGCCGTCCATCCCGTGGATCTCCCTGCAGCAACTGCCATTTTTCACCCCCTGGTACGACCCCACCAAAGAAGCCTCTACCGAAGAAGCACTGGCTTACCTGAATAGCTCGCCAGCCTATCATCGGGCTCAGGCCCTTCTAGAGAAAGACTCAAAAAAGCCGAAGTTAGCATCCGTCTAAGCCGCTAACTTCCGCTTTTAAACTAGAGTAAGAATTTATGAATACGAATGATATTGATGTACTTGATTTTGACGTACTGATTCTGGGAGCGGGCCTGTCGGGTATTGGCGCGGCTTGCCACCTGACCAGGAAGCTCAATAATAAAAAATACGCCATTCTGGAACGACGCCAGGCCATCGGCGGCACCTGGGATTTATTCCGCTACCCCGGTATCCGCTCCGATTCCGACATGACCACCTTTGGCTACAACTTTCGCCCATGGCGTGCTGAAAAAGTGCTGGCCGATGGCGAGTCGATTCGTAACTATGTGAGTGAAACGGCAGAGCGCTATAAGGTCGTGCCCAATATCCATTTTGGCCGTAAGGTCATTGAGTCCTCATGGTCGTCAAAAGACTCACGCTGGACTGTCACTACCCTCAACGAAGAAACTGGCGAGGAACAACGTTATACGGCGCAGTACGTAATCGCCGCGACCGGTTACTACAATTATGACGAAGGTTTCACCCCAAAATTTCCGGGCAGCGATACCTTTAAAGGCCAGATAGTGCACCCTCAGCACTGGCCCGAAAAATTAGACACTGACGGTAAAAAAGTCGTGGTGATCGGCAGCGGTGCTACTGCCATCACACTGGTACCGTCTCTGGCGGCGCTCGGGGCGAAAGTCACCATGCTGCAGCGTACTCCGACCTACGTCATGTCCATCCCGGCCATCGATCCGCTGTGGAAAATGCTATCGCGGGTGTTGCCGCCAAAAGCGGTTTACGCTGCCACGCGTACCCGCAATATTGGCCTGCAACGGCTGCTGTATACGGCATCGCGGCAACGGCCCAAGGTAGTAAAACGCTTTCTACGAAAAGCCACCCGCCGCCAGTTAGGTGACACAGTGGATGTCAGCCATTTTATGCCTGACTACAACCCCTGGGACCAGCGCCTCTGCGTAGTACCCGACAGTGACCTGTTCCGCGTACTCCGCAGCGGTAAAGCGAATATCGTCACTGATACGATCAAAACCTTCGACGAAACCGGCATCGCACTTAATTCCGGCGAACACCTCGATGCCGATATTATCGTCACAGCCACAGGCCTGAATTTACAGTTATTCGGCGGTGCTAAGTTGCTGATTGACGGCAAACCGGTGTCGATGAAAGAACGCATGGTTTACAAAGGCATGATGATGGAAGGCGTGCCGAATATGGTCGCCGTATTGGGCTACACCAACGCCTCCTGGACACTGAAGGCCGATATTGTTTGTGAGCATTTTTGCCGAATCGTTAAACAGGCCGACAAGTCGGGTAATAAAGTCGTTATGCCGCAGCCACACGATACCGAGCGACTCGAAGACACGGTGATGGGCAGCCTGCAATCCGGCTATGTCGCCCGCGGCGCAGACATTCTGCCCCGCCAGGGCAGCAAGGCACCGTGGATGCTAATGAACGACTATCCGCGTGACGCCGCCAACCTTAAGTTCGGCAAGGTAAAACACCCCGACCTGGCGTTTAGCTAACGCTAGTGTCGCTAGTTATCCGGCTGAGAAATCACTCGCAGCCGGGCAATATCACGCTGCTTACTGTGATTTCAGAGGGTGCTGTAAAAGTACTTAGTTTTTCAGCTGAACATAAATTATCAAAAAACCGTTCACGCTGAGCTGGTCGAAGCGCATGCTACAGGCCTTCGACAAGCTCAGGCTGAACGGTTACGCAGTACTTCGAGGACGGGGTTTACTTTTGCGACACCCTCTTCAGGAAGGCAGCGTATTTAACCGCGCTGTCTTTTGGCACCTCCACCATTGGCACATGGCCAATGGTGGGCATAACTTCCAACTGAAGCTGAGGAATATGCTGTTGCCATACGTCAGCCGCACTGACATGAATAATCCGATCTTTTGCTCCCCACAATAACCAAACCGGCATTTTTAAGCTTTGCAGCTGCTCGCGGCTAAATTTCTGTTCAAAGAATTGATCGAAAATCAATGAGTGCCGATCACGACGTTGACGATACATTTCGGCAATAGCCGCCAAGATAATTTTCGGCAAGTAAGGCGGCTTCGCCATTGTCATCGGGTAAAACTCAGCGAAGTCGGCCTCGGACTCCACCAGAAATGCATTGCGACCACGGTCTAACGCTTCGTCAAAATCACTCTGGGTTTCACCATCAATTCCTGCCGGATCGATTAACCCCAGGCTGATCGTTTTTTCCGGGTGTTGCAGAGCAAATTGTGCGGCGATTAAGCCGCCCATTGAGTTGCCGACAATGTGAGCTTTCTCAATACCCAAGCCATCCAACATGTCGGCTAAGCGTTGTGCTTGTGCGGCAGCGCTGTAGTCCCAGCTAGCATCATATGGGCTGTCGCCGTGCCCCGCCAAGTCGGGCACAATAACCCGATACTGCTTGCTGAAATGCTGGCCAAACCGCATCCAGACGGTTTTATCGGAAGTGTAACCATGCACCATAACAATGGCAGTCGGGTTGTCTGCCCCCGCTTCGAACCCGGCAAGTGTTTGCTCAGGCGTAGCAAATTCGACCGTTTTGAAGCCACGTACACCCGCCTCCATCGTGGCGGCGCGGCGGAATAATGCGCTACCGCATTGCAGGTAAAAACGACTGTGTTCAGGCATAAAAGAACGAGCTCGATGTTAGGTTGTGCGGCAACGTCTATAAACCGCTTAGGGCGGATCTAACTTTACCCGCTTGTCGTCATTCTGGCATTTACCGGGCGGTAAAATAAGCCTCTTTTCTGTCAATTTATTTTACAACGGAAACCCGATCAAAATTGCTGCTTCGCCTAGACGAACAGCAATTTTGGAACGCGCCGCTATGCTTATAGTTCACTTAACCAGGAGATGAAAAATGGACATCCGATTTCTTGCTATGGCTATCCTATTGGGCCTTGCGGCCTGTTCACCGGAACCAGCGCCCGCACCAAACCCACCACCAACCACCGGCCCTATTCCGGATACCGGTGTGGGCCTCAGCCAAACCGCCTGCTTTGGCACCTGTCCGGTCTATTCAATTACCGTGTATCCCAATGAGTTTTATCAGCTCGAATCCGGTCGATTCACCAGGAACCCCGACACGTCTACCACCGGCACTCTGCCCGCGGGTTCCTGGGCTGCGGCGAATGCAGCGCTGCAGACCGCAAAATTCACTAACCTGCCAACCGAGGTAACCCGAGGCAGCCCTGCTTGTGGCGACCGACTTGTTTCCGATTTGCCGAGCGCTACCATTAGTGAAACTACCATCGCCGGGCTGAGAACGGTCGAATACTATGCAGGCTGCTTGAATGCAGCGGATAAACCGGCATTGGATCAATTGGTGAGTGACCTACGTACGGCCTTGCAAGTGGATGATCTCGTAACGCCATAGCCGTAACTCCATAAGTTGGCGTCGTAGACCTGTGCTGCCAGCAGCAGCTTACGGCACGAATCAGCGGCGGAGTTTGGTGATACGCGATGATCTAAGAATGTGTAAACAAAAACTAAAGCATCACGCCAAGTAGACACAAAGGCTTACCTAGGTCCATAGTATTGCAACGTAGGGGCAGAGGCAGGTTTAGCCACGGTGTTCTAGCCATGTTTTTGCTCTGCTCTGAGCTTATTCGGCTACGTCAGCGGGATCAAATTCACCCTGACGCCAGCCGATTACCCTGGTCGATTCCCTTGGTCGATTACTTCAACTATTAGCAAGGCAGTTTGTTCTGTGCCGTGATGAACTGCCTGGCACTGCTTGGCTAAGCCACGTTGTGGTACACGTTCTGCACATCATCAACCTGGTCGAGCAAGGTGGTTAAGCGTTCGAGCATTTCTTGATCGTATTCGTCATCAACGCTCATCGTAGCTTGTGGCAAAAATTGGATTTCGTTGGTCTCGAACTCAATCTCGGCAAAAGCGTCTCGAAGGGCTTGTTCGGCTTTTGCGAATTCGTTGGTTGGCACAAACACAATAACGTTATCGCCGTCTTCTTCAATATCCGCTACGTCAACTTCGGCATTAATTAGCGCCTCGAGCACGGTTTCTTCGGTTTGGTTAGCGAACACAAAAATGCCCAGGTGATCAAAGAGGTGAGCTACCGTGCCGGGCGTGCCGAGTTTGGATTTGGCTTTAGTGAAGCAATTCCGTACATCACTAATCGTGCGGTTGGCGTTGTCGGTTAAGCACTCAACAATAAACATACTGCCACCCGGGCCAAAGCCTTCATAGCGTGCCGGTTGGAAATCTTCGCCAGCACCACCCGTTGCTTTGTCTATCGCTTTCTCAATCACATGGGTAGGCACTTGCGCACGTTTGGCGCGCTCTATGCAGCTACGGAGCGTTAAGTTGCCACTAGGGTCGGAGCCGCCTTGTTTCGCCGCGACGTAAATTTCACGGCTGTGGCGACTATAGACCTTGGCATTCTGGTCCGAAGTTTTAGCCATCGATTCTTTGCGATTTTGGAAGGCGCGACCCATACGTAGTACCTGTTCTGTGTCTGGTTACAAATTAAAGCGTGAGACTATATATGCTGTTGCATCACTACAACAGCCGCTGCAGTTACCTGCAGGTTTTTTTGACCAACATAAATTATTGAATGGTATGGATATGCACCCTTAAGCAAGCACCATTCGGGTAGGAGTAACACAAAAGAGCAAATAGGTAATCCATGAAGTGTTCAGCCAAAACGAACACCGACCAAAAAAGCCCCGCCAGCAAACGCTGACGGGGCTTTCCTTTAGCCACTTTAGCTATTGAGCACAGGTGCTCGAGCCGGGGTATCGCTGCTCATCAACATCAATCACATTATTGATCCAGTTCATGATCAATGCGTGACCTTCCTCGTCCACTACGCTGCGGGCGATAGGCGGCATACGTGCCGCCGGGCTGTCAGCAGCTTCGCTGATGCGATACTCGAGGATGGAGCGGGCAGCATCGCCGGGGAAAATATCCACGGTTCGGCCATCCGTGCCTTCAGCGCCGGCGGCTGTCGGGCCTTTGCATATGCCGTGGTTAAGGTCGACTGCCCGGAATACATCGGTGTAAAAACCGGTGTTGGCGGCGAAGCCCTTATCGTTGTGGCAGTGCTGGCAGTTCACTTCCAACCAGGAGCGGGCACGGGCTTCAATGTCCTGATCCGAACCTGCGGCAAAACCTGCGTCGCCCGGTACA
>CAJQNE010000492.1 GCA_905479545.1 uncultured Gammaproteobacteria bacterium
TGAGACCAGGCCCCGAAGGGGTGCCACACACGGACGTGTGGCATTTGCCGCCGAGGCAGGACGCCTCGTCGGCAAACCCTCGGAAACCTGAGCAGTGAGGGAACCCGAAGGGCGATAACTCCGGTAAGGATTCTTTGGCTACTTTCTGTTCCTACAGAAAGTACGCTCGCCCAACAAAGGGCGAAACCGATGTTGCGATGTACAGACTTCGTCAGGCGAGCGGCAGCGAATACAGACCAACTCAACCCCAGAAAACCAAGAAGCGATGTTGCGAAGCAACGAGCCTGCAAGAGATTGCCGTATTTATCGCCGAGCCGCAGAAAATTTCTGAGACCAGGTCCCAAAGGGGTGCCATCCAAGGCAGGTCGCCTCGTCGGCCAACCCTCAGAAACCTGAGCAGTGAGGGAACCCGAAGGGCGGTAACTCCGGTAAGGATTTTTTGGTGCCTTTTTGATCCTTCAAAAAGGACGCTCGCCCAACAAAGGGCAAAACCAATGTTGCGATGTACAGACTTCGTCAGGCGAGCGGCAGCGAATACAAACCACGTCAAACACCGGAAGACCAGAAATGAGAACTACCGTGGCAACAGTGTCGGGTTACGCCTAGCTAACCCGACCAGCGGGGCAGAACCCGGCTTGCACAGGTTAAACACAGAACCATTCCCTAACAATAACTAACTGCCTACGGCTCATATCCACCAACCGCCCGACCGTCGGTTGACTTTTACTGACTGAGGCTAGTCCCTTGCTCAGCAACTGTCTTTAGACTATTCCAACAATTTTTTTGCAATGGTCATCATGGTTGTTACAGTCATTCATCCGTGTTCAACACAGCTTAGAACCCACTTTTTACCGGGAGTTATAGGGTGATAAGACACACTGTGCTGAATCACAACTGCTCCGGTGCTAACAGCGAAACTGACCGCTGCAGGGTCAACGCTGCCTTGTTGAAGGCAGCGCTGTGGGCGTCTTTGTCTCAAGCACTGCTGAGCATACCCGGCACCGGGCATGCTCAGCAGCCACCGGTGAGCGGCCAGATTCAAACCATCAGCCTCTCTCCGGATGGTGAGGCTCAGGTTGCTGCTTCAGCTCAAATTCAGATTATTAGCCGAACAGCCACTGCTACAGCGCCAGACAAAGCCGCTATTCAACCAATCGTGTCGGCCGCTAAACCGGCTGTTAAACCAACAGTAGTAGCTACCACTCCCAAGACACCGCGCGTAAGCGACAGAGCCAACGACAAGCCAACGATTGTGCCAGTTGCTGCTGCCACCCCACCGATTGTGAAAGCTGCATCTCCGACAATAGCGGCACCCGCTGAATACTCACTGTTAACGGCTGACTTGCTCAACAAGCGGGCACAACTATCTGCCGATAAGGGCCCGGAAGCTGCGGAGTACACTGATGCGCTAATCGACCCTTCAATTGCTGAAGACCCGTTGAATTACCGGCCTTCTGTGGATGGTGTAGATAGAAAGCGGGGCGTCCGCAACCTATCTCTCGAAGTTCGGTCGCGCCGCTTTAAAGTCAGTGGCAACGCCGAAGCGGTGGAAGATCATGCTATCGCTCTTGGCTACTCTCGAGAAACACTGAACTACGGCCAGTTCAGGTTCGATATTTCAGCATTTCGAAGAAATAACGGCCGTGAGTTCGGCCGTGAAGGACAAAACGGTTCGGTTAACGATCTCGGCAACATTCTGCTGCAGCAATTGCGCATGCCATTGTCGCTCAACTTGCTGGCAGATAACGCACTCGGCGTGCAGCGCCTGAACCGCACCTACCTTAACCGTATTGGCAACCGAAGCTTCCTCCGCTATCCGTTAATGCGTGGTGCCAGTACCCGTATTTACAACATTAATGGCGACGAGTTCACCGCCGCTTATGGAAAAATCGGCCGCTATCGACCCGGCCTGACTACCGCCTACCAATCAGACAGTGGTAACGCTGCACTGGTAAGCGTGAGCAAACGATTGGGAACCCGCTGGTCGATAGGTGCAGAAACCTGGCGTACTGCTGATAGAGATGAGCAAACCGACAATCGCCGCGGCTATGGCCTTGGTACAGGCTACGACAACAAAGATGGCAGCAACCATTTTTCAGCAACTGCGTTAGGTGACGATAGCCAGCGGCGAGCCTATACGGCAGAAGCGGGCCAAACCTTAAACCGGTACACCCAGCGGTATGGTGGCTACTATTTTGATAAAGACTTTCAGTGGCTCAGCGAGAACGTGCAAAGCGATGCGATAGGTGGCTATTACAATATTCAGTACAACGGTGGGCGGTTACGCAGCAATGCCTCAATAGACTGGAGCCGTTTTGGCGTCGGGCAAGAAGTTTCAAACTCCACATTTATTGGCGTTGGCCTCAACTACCGACTGAATTTCCGCAACTCTTTAGCCGTTTCAGGCTCAGCCCGGAACACCGAGAGAAACCTCGCCGGTCAACGTGACAATCAGGACGCCCTTATCCGTTCATCGTTTAGCCACCAACACAGGAACAACTCAAACAGCAGGCTGGAACTGTCACAGCAAGTTAGCGGGCTCTCTGGCGCAGGCGGTGACGTTCGTCGTAGCGAGTTGCTTTACGGCTACAGCTGGAGCAACAGAGCAACACAGTTCGGCTTAGAATTTGGCGTTAATTACGAGACCCGCCAAAGTGACTCACTCATCAGACCCCAACTGGGCGCGACTCTGCAGCGTAGTTGGCGAGCGGGCTGGTACATTGGCAGCGGTCTGCGTTTGAGCCTCAGCGATTCAAGCTCAGGCTCTGACCAAAATGAATGGAGTGGCTACATTAATGGCGCTATTCCGCTTACAACCGCCTGGACCCTGAGCGTAGAAGCAAATTACAACCAACGCAGAAGCCAAAGCAGCTCCGGCAGCAGTACCGCTATACCCAATACTGAAACCAACTCAATCTTGCTGTCGCTGCGCTATCAGCACAATAGCGGCACCCCACTTCGCAGCATCGGCAATCCAACCGGCCGCTTTGGCAGTGGTGACATTCGCGGCATTATCTTTGATGACCGCAACAACGATGGCATCAGACAGCCGTTGGAGAATGGGCTGGCTTCGGTTGAGGTTTATCTCGACAGAAAAATTCTGGCAATTACCGATGCCAAAGGTGAATTCACCTTCGCCGGGGTCGCTCCGGGCGATCACAGTGTGCAGGTTTCGGAACAGACGTTGCCGCTACCATTTGTGCTTAATCAAGCCAACAACATCGCTGTAAATGTCGGGCTTCGGGATCGACGATTTGTGGAAATTCCAGCCAATGAACTGGTCGAATAGCTCGACAATACGTCAAGTAGCATTATGTCAGATGAAGTGTGTACAGAGAGGGACAAGCGGAGGTTCATTTGTTGTTAGTTATTGTTAAATTACACGGGCCGAAAAGACCACCCTTTTGGCTTCTAACAAACTATTGGAGTCCCATCATGAAAACAACTAAATTACTACGTACCGCCGCATTTTCACTTATCGCTGTCGCACCCGGCCTGGTATTCGCTGAGGCGGGTATGTCTACTTGTGAAGAGCCCTGCACCGTCGGATCGGTTGCTAACGACGTTAACCTTCAGGTTAATGTTCCTAAGATGCTTATCTTCAAAGTAGGCGATCTGGAAGACGTGGTTAACACCATTGGCTGGACCTTGTCACCCACCGGTTACGCGCCAGACCAGACTGACGCTAGCTACTCGGGCTCAGTACCCTTTACCAGCGCTGACTTTGATGCTCCCGAAGTTACCGACGATGAATCTGATGGCGGTGACGACGGCGTTCTGAGTGTTTATGCTTTTGGCAACGACGGTGACATTAACATCGCGTCAACTGCGTCAAATGGTGAAACACTGAATAACGCCGACGGACAGACGATCCCACTGACTGATTTCACTGTAACCGGCGACTCACACCCTTCTGATGGCACGAATGGCCTGCATAACGGAGCGAACGGCCTTGTGACAGCAACCGACAATGTTGCAGAGTTAGATACCACATGGACTTATGCTTATGCACCAACCACCACACCAGCAGCGGGCGAATACACCACCGTAATTACCTACACCGCTAGCATGCCGTAGTCAGTTCGAAGAGCACTGTTTATATGCTTTAGCTATAAAGCCGCCAGCATTTTGCTGGCGGCTTTGAGCAGTTAAAAATAAGGCCAAAAAAATGATAAAGACACAGCAGATATTAGCCCCGGTAGTCGCCTCGCTCGCCTTGTTACCCATCACCATGGCGTTCGCAGAAACCCAACCCGCGACTATTGCTATTCCGGGCATCACCATTCGAGCCGGTAGCGCCAGCATGGGCGTCGCTGATACGGTTATCTTTGATGTAAGTGGTAATGATGCGGCCAGTAACTCTCCGGTTGTCAGCACGAACCCAATTAACGGCGGCGTAGCTAATTTTACCGTGCAGTTCGTGATGGAAACCCGTAAGCCGCCGGCTAATGGTGTTGGACGCTTTTTTGGCGATTCCAGCCAGCCTCTTTCCTGCCTTTCACCCACTAGCTGTGGCACCACCACAATCCCATTCGACACGATTAGCTGGATAACACGGGATAACGACATGATGGAGCTTGCTTCGGCTTTTTCGGGTGCTGGCAACCAACTACTACACACGCAAACCGAGAACCTTCTAACGCCTGCGTTAGGCACCAGAGTTACCGATTATGTTGAATTCACTTTTAGCAATTCAGAATTACGTCCGGCAGGAACCTACCGTGGAAGGGTTAATTTCACTGGCACTTACCCGTAGAGATATTCGCGCTATGAAAACGTCCTCAGCACCGTCAAGCCAATTTAAGCTTGCCGCATTTTTCAGCTTGTTAGTCAGCTGCTTACTCATTGACCCAACGGCAGAAGCGGGACAAGGCTTTCTCGCATCAATATCACCTGCCCGGCTTGAGCTTAAGTCCGAGCCCGGAAAAGTGGTTCGCGGTGCCCTTACTATTGAGAACATGGGCCGGGAACCGGCAAATTACTTGGTCCGGTCCAGCGAGTGGGACTACACCGAAGCAGGCCAGAGCCTGTTTTCCGACAATTTGAAGAACCAGAGCTGCCGCCCCTGGCTGCGTTTGGAAAGACGAAAAATTTCAGTGCAACCGCGGGCTAAGCGCAATTTCCGCTACGAATTTCACGTGCCCGCAGGCACCCCGGCGCAAGAATGCCGTTTAGCGGTACTTATTGAAGGTGAAGACCTGGGCGGCGTTGCACAAGCCGGCGGCGGGCTGGCACTGCCCGTTAAAGGCCGCATGGCCGTTATCATTTACCTATCGGTTGGCAATGTAAAACCTGCTCTCAGTTTTACCGGACCCGTGGCTAGCGGTGGCAGTGCTCTCCGCTTCGCCAACTCGGGTAATGCTACCGGACGAGTCGTCGGCTTAATGCGCGGTAAAGATGCCGCCAATAATGACTTTGATGTCTCGGTGTCGAAGCAGCCTATTCTCCCTGGGCAACGACGATCGCTGGCGTTAGCGTTTAGCCAACCCGGCACAAGGAAAACCGCTACTCCAACCTACCCGGTCACGGTTAGTGGCGACCTGTTTTGGCAGTACGGCACCATTCCGGTTAAAACGGTACTACAGCAATGAGCTATCGATTAGCCTGGGTGATTGCAACCGGAGCACTTGCCGTCGCGCTACCGGCTCATGCGGAAGAAGCCAGCGACACTGTCGGGCTAGGCATGCAATACAATATTTCGGTTAATCTCGACTTCGAAATCGACATACCAGAATTGCTGATTTTCAGAGTCGGCTCGGACGGTAGCGTAAAGGACCAAATTGTATTTGATGTCGCTCAGTCCCCTGCACCGCCGACATCCGATCAATCCTACAATGGCCAACCACTGTACGGCGACGGTACGGTTGTCGCAGCCTCCAACAACGGCAGCCTGGAAGTTGAGGTTATCGCCAACTCCGGTACCGCCGTGATTACCACTTCGTTCGACAATACCAACGGGCTCAGTAACGGTGATGGCAACTTTATTCCGTTTGACGAAATCGCCTGCGAAAGTGATAACACCGGCATTCCGGCCCCTCAGCTCGCCAACGTCGGCACGCCACCGGTAACCGTTACTCCGAATCGACACGGGGGTTTAGTGACCGAGCAAGTGGCCAATTGGACCTATACCTATAAGAACAGCCAAGCCGTTGCTGCAGGCACTTATGTAGGCATTGTGACGTACACCGCTAGCGTTCCGTAGCAAAACCCAGCCGGATTTTCGTTGAGGAACGCGCTTCGATAAAAGCATTCGATAGCTTCGGTAGGGATAGGAAATTCGCCAACGTTTGCCTGAGCGCTGCACAGCAGCGAAAAGTTTCAATGCCCTGCGGCTAACCGGCTTAGACGGTTTAACGTCATTCGTGAATTCGTCGGATTAACAAACACTAATGGCACCACCTCGCCACATCGCTTCTTGGTTTGCCTGTCGTTTTACCGTAGGCCAGCATCACGAAGTATGCTGACATTGCTGGGTTTACGCTGGCTATGTCGGGTTGCAGACGAACCCCGGCCTACGGAACATGCCCGCAAGAGGCGGTGTTGCGCAGCGACGAGCCGGTGAGAAATGCCGTCTGGAATCGGCCAGCCGCGGAGGTTTTTTGAGAACAGGCCGCGAAGGGTTGCCAATAGGTGGACGTGTGGCACTTACCGCTGAGGCACGGCACCTCGTCGGGAAACCCTCAAAAACCTGAGTAGCGAGGGTGAGGAGAGACCGTTATGCCCAAAGGCATAACGCAGCTCGACGAACGCCGCTCCATGGACGGTGGGGGCGGAGTGACTGACCACGGATGGTTTTAGCGACAACCCTAACGGGCGATAACTCCGGTAAGTATTTTTTGGTGCCTTTTTGATCCTTCAAAAAGGACACTCGCCCAACAAAGGGCGAAACCGATGTTCTGATGTAAGGACTTCGTAAGGCGAGCGGTAGCGAAAACTAAAATACAGACCACCGCCCTACCCGCACTTCGACGAGCTCAGTGTGAACGGTTTTTCGGACTATTTAATAGTCATAATCCGCGTGGTGTAAATCGGCTTGCGCTTGCCGTTGTCTGCGGTGTCATACACCTTAAAAAACACCCCACCTTCAGGCATTTCGCCGCCGAATAAAGCGACAGCGGTGTAAACGTAGTTATCTTCGTCAGCTTCTACCGGCTGCAGTGTAATTGTGTCGAACTTACGGGTATTGCTATCAAGTAAATCCACTTCGACCTTGTGCAATCCTTCGTCAGCAATAATATTCAATACGAACGCCCCCCGTAACTCCTTCTCGCCTGCTTTCATTACATTAAAAATCCGGTCCGGCTGAATATTGCCATCGTCATTTTTAAGTTCGTTGCAGAAATACGAATTGGTAACGTACATCGGTAAACGATAGCGACCGGCGGTGGCCGGCAACGCGACAATGGCAAGAAGGGTGATCAGTAGAAATTTCTTCATGGTGGTTTCTCCGGGGCGCAACGTTAGTGATGACTCACTACGGCACTCGTTATAGTTCAGGTTAATGGCGGTGAAAGGCTCGCGTGCTTGGACGGCTTTTTACCGTATTTGTTCGCTAAGTTCTTTGTATTTTTGTGTTCGCATGTTCTTGCTGCAAGGCAGCTAAGCGCTCAGGCGTGCCGATATCACGCCAATCGCCGCTATACAGTTCGCCACTGGCACGCCCTTCGGCGATGGCTGTACGCAATAGTGGTGCGAGTGGAAAACGGCCTGCTGGCTCATTGGCCACCAGCTCTGGCCGGTACAGACCAATACCGGAATAGGTATAGCGCGGTTCGCCAGCTGCCACCAACTGCTGCTCCTGCAGCGCAAAATCACCGCGAGGATGCTGCGCCGGGTTCGGCACTAATACCAAGTGAAATAGCTGTTTTGCCGCTAGCTCACGCTCAAACAGTTGAGCAAAAGGGTAGTCAGTCCATACATCACCATTAACCAGCAAAAACGGCGCATCGCCGAGCAACGGCAATGCATGCTGCAGCGCCCCGCCCGTTTCCAACGCACCAGGTGGTTCTGGCGAATACTGAATGTCAATATTGTAACGGCTACCGTCGCCAAGCTTTTCGGGCAACAACTCACCGAGCCAGCCGGTGTTAATAATCAGCTCAGAACAGCCCGCTGCTTGCAGCCGGATAATATGGTGCTCGATCAGGGTTTTATCGCCTACCGGTAACAATGGCTTCGGCAACGCATCGGTTAACGGCCGCATGCGCTCGCCACGGCCTGCGGCCAGTATCATCGCTTTCATTAACGCAACTCCCTGTTAGTTGATGCTGCCGGCTTTCGCCGCCAAAGCTGGCAGCAGCACAGCGCTCAACCAATCGGCAAAGGGTGCCAGCTCAGCATAGTGCTCACCGAGCTCAACGATATAACCCAGCGTCCGTGGCACATCCGGCAGATACCCGGGCTTGCCATCGCGAATGAACAACCGGGCAAAAATACCAGCGGCCTTCAGCTGCCGCTGCGCGCCCATCAGGTCAAATTCCCGCAGTGATACCTTCGCCAAGCCAGCCTCGACGGCACTGTCGTTGTAATAAGCCAGCCACGCCAGTGTTTGCTCGCGCGGCCAGCTGACATAACAATCTTTTAGCAACGACACTAGGTCGTAACTCGCCGGCCCGGCAACGGCATCCTGAAAATCCAGAATACCGGGGCTGGCAATTTTCGCGGCTGGTGCAAAGTCTTCGGCCTCCGCGCTGCAAACCATGAGGTTGCGACTGTGATAGTCCCGATGCACGTAAACCGGCGGCTGAGCCAACGCATTTGCAACCATGGTATCGCTGACCTGCTGCCAGAGCTCAGCGTCTAGTGATAAGCCGAGATGCTGCTCCACCAGCCACTCAGGGAACAACTGCATTTCACGGCGCAATAACGGCTCGTCATAAGCGGGTAGCGATGCGCAGGGTTGCTGCTGCTGCAGAATGAGAGCGTCAATTGCAGCGCGATAAAGGCTATCCGCCGTACCGGGATTCAGCTGCGCAAAATAGGTATCAACGCCAAGGTCTGACAACAACAGCAAGCCCCGCTCCACATCACTCGCCAACACCTGCGGCACCCGCAAACCCGCGGCGGCGAACTCACTGGCCCGGACAATGAACGGTCGACAATCTTCTTGTGGCGGCGGCGCATCCATCACAATCAGCGTCTCGCCAGAACCAAGCACCAACCGAAAATAGCGGCGAAAACTGGCATCTGCCGATGCTGGCGCGAGGTCGTAATCGGCTGTACCAGCGATAGCAGGCAGTTCGGCGGCGAGCCACTTTTTCAACAAATCGAGGCGATCGTCAGGTGCGTTCATAGGGTGCGGTGGTTAGCGAAAAGACGCCGAATGGTAGCAGCCGGATTTCAATAAAACCGCCAATATGCCAATGTTCGCCTCCAAGCCCCTGAATACTGCGTTATTTTGTTGCGACTTTTCCCTGCTGCTGTTGCTACAGCACTCTTTTTTTGCGAGTTGGCTGCTGCCCAGAACCCGTCTGTAAATGACGAAGTTTATAACTCGGCTAGCCGCGAGCGTACGTCCCGGCCAGCCCTCTGCGGCAACCCGAGCGGGCCTTTTTCGGCTGGCGACTTACCGTTCGAACCAGAAATTCAGGTCGAGGCCGACTCGGTCTCGGTATCGCCCGACGGTGCATCGAGCTTTAAAGGCAACGTCGAACTGCGCTTTGAACAGCGCATTTTGAATGCCGGAGAAATGACCTACGACCGCGAGCAGGAAATATTGCGCTCGCGCGGCGGTATCAATTATCGCGACACGCAGGTATCAGTTCAGGGCGAATCGCTAACCTTGGACGCAGGCCAACGGAGCGTTGAATTTACCGAAGCAGATTTCTCGCTGGCTGACACCGGCGCACGGGGCAAGGCTAAACGTCTTGCAGTCGCAAATAATGGCTATACCGAGCTTAACGATTCGGGCTACAGCACGTGCCCGGGTGAAAACCCCGATTGGCAAATCGTCGCTAGCAAAATAACCATCGACACCGAAGAAGACATTGGCACCGCACGCAATGCACGGCTGAATTTTAAGGGCGTACCGGTTCTGTACTTGCCTTACATCTCATTCCCAACCAGCAGTAAGCGCAAGTCTGGCCTGCTATTGCCACGCCTCGGCTCCTCGAACGAAACCGGCCTCGATATCGCCCAGCCTTACTACTGGAATATCGCGCCGAATAAGGACGCGACCATTACCCCGCGTTTTTTGAGTGATCGCGGACTGAAACTCGATACTGAGTTCCGTTACCTGACTGAGCGCCACGAAGGCGAGCTCAGGTTTGACTTCCTGCCTAATGACGAACGCTTTGAAGGCAGCCGTAGCTTATTGAGTTATCACCAGCTAAGCCGCTTCAATGACCGCCTGGAAGCCGAAATTGACTACGCCCGTGCCAGCGACAACGAATATTTATCCGACTATGGCAACAGCCTCGATTTGGCCAGCACCAGCTTTTTGCAGCAACAAATTGAAGGCCGCTACTACGCCGACTGGTACCGTATTACTGCTGCAGTAGAGCAGTACCAATTGCTCGACAATACCGTGACTAATGCGGATGACGAGCCCTACAGCCTGTTGCCACGAGTCCATTTCGCCGGCCTTCGCTCACTTGGCGGCTACTGGCAACTCCAGCTCGACGCTGACGCCGTCAACTTTCAGGAATCCAGCCAGGACATTAGCTCAACAACCAGCCAGGGTGATCGCGCCACAGGTAGTCGGTTTGACCTTTACCCCAAGCTTCTCTGGAACTACCGAAAGCCTGGCTTCTACATTGAGCCAAGCGTTGGCTGGCGCAGCACCGTTTATAAACTTAGCGGCAACGACAGCGGTAACTCACAGACGCGTGACCTGCCGATTGCGAAAGTTGACGCAGGCTTGGTATTCGAACGCAATATCAACATCGGGCCACTAGAGCGAACGCAGACATTTGAGCCACGCTTGCAGTACCTCTACGTCGGCCGTCGTGACCAGAATGACCTGCCTTTATTTGATACCGCAGTACCGGACTTTAATATTAGCCGGGTATTCGCTGAGAACCGGCTTATCGGTGTCGACCGCATCAGCAGCGCCCGACGTGTGTCGCTGGGCGCTACCAGCCGCTTTCTGCGACCGGATGGCCGCGAGACCTTGCGCTTGCAACTGGCTCAAGCGATAGACCTCGACGACACCAACATTGACATTCTCGGCACGACCGGCCGACGGTCTGACCTGATTTTTGCAGCGACCTCAATACCTAACGACAATTGGCGCGGCACAGTCGAGCTGCACTATGACAGCAACGACAATCGCTTTGTCCGCAACGCCTTTCAGGTGGGTTATTACAGCGGCGAGCGATTAGTCAATATCGGTTACCGGTCGCGTCGCGAGCCCATTAAGCTGGAGCAAACCGATGTCTCCTTTGCCTGGCCGATCAATGAGCGCTGGCGCGCCGTCGGCCGCTGGAATTATTCGCTCGAAGATCACGCGACGATAGAAAGCTTAGCCGGCTTTGAATATCAAAGCTGTTGCTACGCTGCGCGAACCGTACTACGCCGCTTCCGTGAACCAGGCAGCGGCGAACTGGACTACCGATTGTTCTTCGAATTGGAACTTCGTGGCCTAACTGCTATCGGAAACCGGGTCGAGTCAGTACTGGAACGTGGTATTCTTGGCTATGGCGGTCGCTAGCCGGATATAACTCTGCGGTAGCGCCACATCGTTGTCCCCTCTTAAATCCCCCTTAGTTTTGCAGCAAACCATCATGCTTAAAATCCTGTCAATACCTACTCCCACCCGCAACGCACTTTGCGCCGCGCCTTTGCTAATTGCACTGGCCAGCCCCGCGTTAGCACAACGGTTAGAGACTCGCAGCAGTGCCACTGGCGAAGGTTCTGGCCTGGCGCTCGAGCGCATCGCCGCCATCGTAAACAGCGATGTCGTGCTGGAATCCGAAGTGGATTCAATGATGAGCGACGTGCAACGCAACATGGCAGAAAAGAAAACCGCGCTGCCGCCGGAGAGTATTCTGCGGGGCCAAATAATGGAGCAGCTCATTGTTAGCCGTTTGCAGCTGCAAATGGCTGAGCGCACGGGAATTCAAATTGACGACGACGTTCTTAACGAAGCGATGAAAAATATCGCCGAGCAGAATCAACTGTCGCTGTCTGCTTTCGCTGACAAGCTAGCCCGTGAGGGGCTCGACTACCGCCAGTTCCGCGAGCAGGTTCGCGACGACATTGCGATAAAACAACTGCAGCGCCGCGAACTTGACCGCCGTGTGAGCATTTCTGACCGCGAAGTTGACGACTTTATCGCTAGCATGACTATTCAGGGCCGCGACCTACGTGAATACGACCTGCGACACATCCTTGTTTCAGGCCCTCAGGGCGGTTCGCCGCAAAAACGGGCTGCCGCCAAAGCGAAAGCGCAGGAGCTGCGAGCTCAGGTGTTGGCCGGAGCCGATTTTGGCCAATTAGCGGTCGCTAACTCCGCAGGCCAAAACGCCCTTCAGGGCGGCGAGCTAGGCTGGCGTAAAACCAGTGAAATCCCGTCACTGTTTGCCACCGCGGTGTCACGGTTGAACAAAGGTGACGTAAGCGCAGTGATCGCCAGCCCCAGCGGTTATCACATCGTGAAAGTGGCGGATTTACGTGACAGTAACCCCTTTAAGGTCACCGAAAACCTGGTTCGCCACATTCTGGTGAAACCCACCAGCGTGCGCACCAGCGATGAGGCCCGTGCTCAGGCACAAGAACTGCGCGACCGCATTAAACGCGGCGAGCAGTTTTCTGACGTCGCCAAGCGGTTTTCCGACGATCCCGGCTCTGGCATTAAAGGCGGCGAACTCGGCTGGAATTCACCCGGCCAGTTTGTGCCGGAATTTGAAGAAGTTATCGAAGCACTGCAAGTTAACGAATTAAGCCCGCCGGTACGTACACGCTACGGTTGGCACATTATTGAGCTGCAGGATCGCCGCGA
>CAJQNE010000493.1 GCA_905479545.1 uncultured Gammaproteobacteria bacterium
GCGATTCCGCCATATGGGGTGCCGTTGGCCGCGATAGTCGCGGGCATATTTGGGTTGGCGTATCCGGTGAAGGTAACGGCCAATCAGCTCACCTCTGCGAGTACAATCCTGCCACCGACGAATTCATTGACCGGGGCGATGTATTGACCGAACTAGCCAAGACCCGACCGCTAAAAATCGGTGAAGGCCAGGTAAAAATTCACTCGCATATCGTTCAGGGTGAAGATGGCCATTTGTATTTTTCATCCTCCGACGAAGCCGGTGAGGACAGCAACGGCTCGGCGCTGCCGACCTTTGGCGGTCATTTGTGGCGCTACCGTATTGACGAGCAACGTTGGGAGCATTTGTTCGCCGCACCGGAGGCGCTAATCGCTGCCGCTGGCAACGGCCAATACATCTATGTACTCGGCTACTGGGGCCATGTGGTTTATCAATACGACATTCGCAGTGGTGAGAAACGCCGCATCCGGGTCGGTGCTGTCGGTGGCCATGCCTGCCGTAACTTGTTTTGCGATAGCAACGGTCACGTCTACGTGCCAAGAATGACTATCGGCTCGGCGTCATTGGTCGAATTCGACACCCGCCTCAAGCAGGTTGGCGAAACGCCGCTGAAGTACTACACCGCCAAAGCCCACCGCAGTGCCCACGGCATCGTCGCCTGGCAACCACTGAGCAATGGCCAAATTGCGTTTCTGACTGATCAGGGCTTTCTCTACTTGGTAATGCCAGCAAAAACTGGCGCCGCAAACGTCTTTCCGGTCGGCTATATGGCGGGGCAAAAAGCCTATATCGCCAACTTATTCAGCAGCGATAACAACAGCAAGCTAATGTCACTAAACGTTTATGCGGCTGGAAACCCACAAACGGCTGACTGGGTAACTTTTGACATTCGCAAAGGCAAACGCCGCACGCGAAAGGTCGAAATGCCCAGCTATAAAGGCCAACCTACAAGCGAACACTTGTTCTACGGCTCTTTTGCCCAGGATAACCAAGGCCGCTGTTATGTCGTCGGTAGAGTGCGGGCCGGCGGCAGAAACCGGCCCGTAATGTTGCAGCTCACTTCGCTGTAAACGCTACCGCTAGATATCGGTAACGGTGCCTAACGCAACTTCGGCAGCAAGGCCGACGGTTTCACCCAGCGTCGGATGCGCGTGCACGGTGAGCGCTACGTCTTCGGCCTCACAACCCATTTCGATCGCCAGACAAATTTCGCCGATTAAATCACCGGCATGGCTGCCGACAACGCCGCCGCCAACGATCCGACCGCTGTCTTTGTCAAACAGTAACTTGGTTTTACCGTCATCGGCATGGCTGGCAATAGCCCGACCGGATGCCATCCATGGGAATTCGCCTTTATCGTATTTTACGCCAGCGGCTTTGAGCGACGCCTCGGTCTCACCGACCCAGGCAATCTCAGGGTCAGTATAAGCAACCGACGGAATGACACGCGCATCAAAATGAGCCTTCTCACCCGCGCAGACCTCGGCAGCAACGTGCGCCATATGAGTGGCGCGGTGAGCCAGGCCCGGCCCTGGTGTGCAATCGCCAATAGCCAATATTGAAGGCACGCTACTGCGGCACTGACTATCGACCTCAATCATGCCCCGATCGGTAGCCTGCAAACCTGCTGCCGCAAGATTTAACGACGGTGCCAGCGAGCGGCGACCGACGCCAACCAGAATCGCATCGTAATTAGTCTCTGCCGGCGGAGAATCACCTTCAAACGTTACTGACAGTGCCTTTTTGTTGGCCTTTACCGCTGTTACGCTGGTTTTTAAGTGGATATTGAAGCCGTGACCCTCTAACCGCTTCCGCAGCGGCTTAACTAAATCGGCATCAGCACCGGGAACGATAGCGTTGAGCATTTCGACTACGGTAATTTCAGTACCGAGTGCCGAGTAAACCGTAGCCATTTCCAGACCGATGATACCGCCTCCTACTACGAGCAATTTTTTCGGAATGGTAGAGAGCTTTAACGCGTCAGTAGAGTCCCATACCCGTTCGTCATCATTTGGCATAAACGGCAGCTGTACCGGTACCGAGCCACAGGCAACGATGCAGTGCTGGAAACTCACGGTCTGCTCCTCACCGTCTTCCGGTTTAACCACAATACTGTTTGCGCCGGAAAATTCTGCCCAACCATGCAGGGTTGTTACCTTGCGGCGCTTTGCCATACCCGCCAAACCACCGGTAAGCTTTTTCACTACGCCGTCTTTCCATTCAGATAGCTTTTCGACATCGACCTTCGGCTTTGCAAAGGTAATACCGTGATCGGCAAACCCGGCGGCATCGCGCATTGTTTTTGCCGCATGCAGTAATGCTTTTGACGGAATGCAGCCGACATTCAGGCAGACACCGCCCAAATTCGGATAGCGCTCGACCATGGCCACTTTTAAGCCTAAGTCAGCAGCCCTGAACGCGGCACTATAGCCACCGGGCCCGGCACCTATCACTACAACGTCATAGTCGTAATTCCCTTCAGGCTTACTGACAGACTTAGCGTCGGCTGATGGTTTGCTACTAGATTTATCGTCAGCTTGCGCGGCAGGTTTCTCATCAGCTGCGCTGGCCGACTCTGGCTCAGCAGCGGTTTCCTTAGCACTGGTGTCGTCAGTATCGGCCTTGCCACCGTCACCAAGCACTAACTCACAAACCTCAGCGCCTTCAGAAACTTTATCGCCTTCCTTCAGTAACAACTTACCTACCGTGCCTGCCTGCGGCGCCGGGATATCCATCACTGACTTATCCGATTCGACACTAAACAGTGGGTCATCAGCTTCGACCACGTCGCCTTCAGCAACAAAAATCTCAATAACCTCAACGTCTTTAAAATCGCCAATATCCGGGACTTTTATAGTTTCAGTAGTCATCGGAGCCCCCTACAACAACACGCGACGGAAGTCGCTAAGAAGATCCGCGATATAGCGGGTAAATTTGGCCGCTGCTACGCCGTCAATAACCCGGTGATCGTAAGAAAGCGACAGTGGCATCATCAAACGCGGCTCAAACTCAGTACCATTCCATAGCGGTTTAGTTTGGGCCTTACATACACCAAGAATGGCAACCTCAGGAACATTTACAATCGGCGTAAAGCCAGTGCCGCCGATACCGCCAAGGCTGGATATCGAGAAACAGCTACCCTGCATTTCATTTGGCTTCAGCTTGCGATCGCGGGCCTTGCCTGCCAGCTCTGTCAAGTCGCTACCAAGCTGATAAAGCCCCTTGCTATCCGCATCGCGTATTACCGGCACTAGCAGCCCCGCCGGAGTATCTACTGCAACACCAATATTAACGTAGCGCTTTAATATCAGTTCTGTGCCGTCGGCACTGAGTGAGGCGTTAAACTCCGGAAATTCTTTTAAAGCTTTGGCACAAGCTGCCAACAGGAAACTCACCATGGTGAGTTTTACGCCGCGTTGTTCGGCATCGGCTTTTTGTCCTTTACGGAAACTTTCCAGCTCCGTAATGTCAGCTTCGTCGTGCTGGGTCACCTGGGGTGCCAGCAACATATTCCGCTGCATACCCTCACCGGTAAGCCGCTTTATTTTGCTTAACGACTGGCGCTCAACTTCACCAAATTGACTAAAGTCGATATCGGGCTGGGCGGGAATAGCCGAGGCGGTTGCACCGCCGGTCTGCATGGCCTGTTTAACAAACTGCTGAACGTCGCCCTTGGTAATCCTGCTGTTACGACCACTGCCGTTTACCTGCGACAGATCAACACCTAATTCGCGGGCGAACTTACGCACCGAAGGACTAGCGTGTGCTGCAACAAAACTGGCTTGATCAACGACTGTCTTAGTTGTCGAATTATTGCCAGACTGTGCCGAAGCCTTAGTGTCGCTCTTACCTTCAGTAGACGCTTCCTTCTGAGCCGGTTTTTCTGACTCTGCAGACGTTTCTTCTTCCGGTTCTTCCGGCGCAGCTTCGGCAGAACCTGAAGAGTCAGCTTTATCGTCAGCGTCTGATTCATCACCAGACGACTCACCGGCCTCCAGTAGCAGCAATAAATCGCCCTCCGAAACCTTATCGCCTTCCTTTACTTTCAGCTGACTCACTTTTCCGGATTTGTCAGACGGTATATCCATCACCGACTTGTCAGACTCGATGCTGATGAGATTATCGTTCTCTGCGACTTCATCACCTTCGGCGACGAAAATTTCGATAATCTCAACGTTCTTAAACTCCCCGATATCAGGGACTTTAACTTCGACCGTTTCAGCCATAACCGCTGCCTGTAAAAAACTGGAATAGTAGTGCTAGAGATACACGCTCCGCTGCCAGCTTGCAACGGCAATT
>CAJQNE010000494.1 GCA_905479545.1 uncultured Gammaproteobacteria bacterium
CAATTTCGATAGAGCAGTCGTTATCGGCCGTACCAAGAGTAACCGCCCCATCACCGTTCTTCAGATCCAGAACGAAATCGAGATCAGGGTTTTTCACATGCCACTGGAACACTCGACCCACACTGCTAGCCAACTCAGGATGCTCAGCCACATAGTCGCGCAATATAGCTACCACCTCGGCACCGCCCGGTTCAGTCGATGCAGCGGCAGCCGCCGGTGCTGCACCACCACCGCGAGCCTCTACGACAGCAGCCAACGATGCCTGCGTTTCAGCTGGGTCCATGTCGGCCAGGAACTGCAGCTTCTGCGAGGCTATGATGTCTCCACCAATTTTCAACTTGCCCGCGAAGTAGAGCTTCTGCGCATCGCCTTCACCGCGCATCATTGCCATCAGGTTGTCTTCATCAATTTCGATAGAGCAGTCGTTATCGGCCGTACCGACGGTGACCGAACCCTCGCCGTTCTTCAGGTCGAGAACGAAATCGAGATCAGGATTTTTCACATTCCACTGGAACACCCGGCCGATACCGCTGGCCAGATCAGGGTGCGCGGCGACATAGTCGCTTAACATCGTAACTACATCTTCAACGCCTGGCTCGCTGGAAGTGGTCGCTACCGCTGCGGAGCTTTGCTGGGTAACAGCAGGCTTCGCTTCAGCAACCGGAATTTCTTCGTACAGCTCGATCGCGGCATTCTTGATCACGACCTCATCACGCTCTTTGACCGAGGTCTCGAAGATAATACGGGTGTCGCTGTCCTTCCACATTTTAGTCACCAGCGTGTCGCCGGGGTACACGCTTTTGGCAAAACGAACCTTAATGTTCTTGAAGTAACGGCCATCGTTATTAGCGAAAGCTTTTACCACATGACGACCGCAGTAACCGAAGGTGCACAGACCATGCAAAATAGGCTTATCGAAGCCAAAGGCCTTGGCAAAAGCCGGGTCCGCATGGAGTGGATTCCAATCGCCGGACAGTCGGTATAACAGGGTCTGATTGACATCGGTCTGCTCTTCAATCACCGCATCGGGTTCACGATCTGGCGGGGTATTGATGTCGGAACTCGGGCCTCGATCGCCACCCCAACCCCCAGCACCCTTAACAAAGGCAGTCATCTCGTTATACACGAGCTCCTCACCCGTCTCCGCATCCGTGGTGCTCACCCCGTATATAACGATGGCATTAGGATCTTTGTCATAGGCTTCTTTCATTTTGAAGCTATGCTTCAACTTTGCGTTCTTGGGCAGTGGACGCTTAATCTCGGTAAATTGCTCACCGTGCAGCAGGCGATCAAAGCCGAAGTTTGAACCTGGTAGCTCCAGCGTTCCTTCTTTAGCAGCCGCCAGCATGGCGCCGGACTGCGGCATGACGCCGTAAGTGGGGAAGGCTTGGAAATTGCTGTCCATCTCATACACATAAGCAAGTTCCTGCTCATCGTTAGGATCACGCGCCGCGCCAATTCCCAGCGCGTACAGCGCCAGATCGTTTTCGTCATAGCTGGATTCCAACACCACTACGGCACCACTAGCTTTATCCAGATCAATAAACTCATTGCCACCGAGTGGCGGGTTGTTCATGGCATCCATAATGGGCGCAAAGGCGTCATTGGTATTCGCCGGGTGGTCCGCCACCTCGAAGTCGGTAACCTTGTCCCAACCAGCAGACAATTGTTCCGGTGACATTCCATTCTTAGTATTGAAGATACCACCGGTGGTGCGCTCCCAGCGCAGTTTGCCAACATAGCCAGCACCAACCTCATAGATACCGCCGGTGTCTTCAAATTGGTCGCTCACCAGCCAACCCACCAGCGGGCTAACGTATTCCGGCTTCAGCTTTTCCAACAGCTCCTCCGGCATAACGGTCTCTGTTAAACGAGAACCGGCAATCGGCGCGATGGTATTGACACAAATGTTATTCCTGCGACCCTCAATAGCTAGCGAGCCTGCCAAACCGGCAATACCTAATTTGGCTGCACAGTAGTTAGCCTGGCCGAAGTTACCGTAAATACCGGCAGCAGAGGTGGTCATAACGATGCGACCATAACCCTTGGCTTTCATAATCGGCCACACTGCGTGGGTAACTTTGTAAGTGCCTTGCAAATGCACCTGCAAAATTAAGTCCCAATCGTTGTCAGTCATTTTGGCAAAGCTAACGTCACGCAGAATGCCAGCGTTATTGATCAGAATATCGACCGTGCCAAAATTATCGACAGCGGTTTTTACTATTTTGTCGCCGTCGATTACCGAGTCATAGTTAGCCACCGCTTCACCGCCGGCCGCCTTGATTTCGTCCACCACGGCATCTGCCGCAGCCGAAGAGCGATTACCATCACCGTGGATGTCGCCACCCAGATCGTTAACCACCACTTTGGCGCCGCGCGACGCCAACATTAGTGCATGTGATTTACCCAGACCGTTACCAGCGCCAGTGACGATGGCTACCTGGCCATCAAATCGTATTTCTTTACTCATGATTATTTACCTTGCTCAATACCTGCCAGGTATTAACTTCGTATTGAATTTAAAATGGAGTTTCGCTGCGAATAGCGGCCTACAACGTGCGGCCGATCAGCTCTTTCATAATTTCGTTGGTGCCGCCGTAAATACGCTGGGCTCGACTGTCAATATAAGCGCGGGCAACCGGGTATTCGAGCATGTAGCCGTTGCCGCCGTGCAATTGTAAGCACTGATCTATAACACGACCCTGTAACTCAGAGAGCCAATACTTGGCCGTTGCAGCATCCTCGATACCAAGTTCATTTTTCAGTACCAACTCAAGGCAGCGGTCCAAGTACACCCGCCCTATCGTTACTTCGGCTTTCATTTCTGCCAGCTTAAATCGGCTATTCTGGAACGCTGCAATCGGCTTGCCGAACACCTTGCGGTCACCGGTATATTCAATTGTGTACTGAAGCACGGCCTCAGCGCTGGCCACCGAAGCAATCCCTATAATCATCCGCTCCCATGCAAGCTCCTGCATCAGAGCGAGGAAACCATCGCCTTCCTGACCTAATAGATTGGCTTTAGGCACTTTCACGTTATCGAAAAACAGCTCACAGGTATCCTGAGCCTTCATGCCGATTTTTTTCAGCGCCTTGCCTTTACTAAAGCCGGGCGAATTTGCTTCCACCAACAACAGCGAAATTTTGTCGGCGTTATCTGCGCTAGTGCCAGTTTTAGCAACCACTATCACTAAATCACTGAGCACACCATTAGTAATAAAAGACTTTGAACCATTCAGCACGTAGTGATCTTCACTCTCACCACCAACCGCCGTAGTTTTGATTGCCTGCAGGTCTGAACCGGTACCAGGTTCGGTCATGGCAATCGCGGTAACAACCTCACCAGTGGCCAGTTTTGGCAACCATTGCTGCTTTTGCTCTTCATTACCAAAGTTGTTGATGTAGTTGGCAACAATGTCACTTTGCAACGAGAAGCCAAGACCGCTCAAACCCATCGCAGCCTGCTCTTCCAACATCACCGCACTGTAAAGACGATCTACTCCGGCTCCGCCGTACTTTTCGTCGAGCGTTGCACAGAGAAAGCCCAACTCACCTGCGCGGTTCCAAATACTCCGGTCGACGCATTGCTGCTCTTCCCAACGTTCATGGTGTGGTGCACATTCATCCTCTAGAAATCGGCGGAAGGATTTGCGGAAATCGTCATGCTCGGCTTTGAACAGGGTTCTTGGAATCACGGTTTAGCTCCGAAAAAGTGTAGATGAGAGTGCTGCAATGCATCAAAGTGTTGCAATGCATCATATCGAGCAGATTTTTTCGCAACACGCTATTACCGGACAGGAAGTTAGTTTATTCGGACAGGAAATTCACAAC
>CAJQNE010000495.1 GCA_905479545.1 uncultured Gammaproteobacteria bacterium
GTTTTTATCTTCCGCAATACGTCGTGACCGTCCATTTTGGGTATGTGAAGATCAAGAAGAATGACGTCAGGACGATTCGCATCAGCGAACTCACCTTCACGAGCGAGTATTTGCAGGGCTTGTTCGCCGTCCTTCGCCCAAGCGATGTTGTATTTTGTAGCGCTCTCACTCAGCGCGTGAGCAGTAAGCACTGCGTCAGATTTGGAATCTTCAACCAATAAGACTTCCAGTTCTCTGGTTACCGACATTTTTTCCCCCAATGCACATCCTGATTAACGGATGTGGTAACAGCTGTGTCGGGAAATTGTCTCATGAGCTTCTACAGAAGTCTGCAATGAAGTTGCATAATTTCGACTTATGTTTAGAAGTGATTATTGCTGATCAGTTATTTATTGCTTTTTTGCCAGCAATAAATAAGTCACATTATTATCAATGACTTACACCATTCAACACTAGCCACCTACTTATCAATATGTCAGATATATCGACGCTTCAGCTCAGCCGTTTGCCAGTATTTGGTAGCTGACCGCAACCAACATACAGGCACAAAAAGCAACTACAACTTAACCTTGCATTACTAAGTTATTGGACTAAAGCACCTGTTCTTTATTGCATCCGTCACGAACTGAAAACTGTTAAACCGCTACGTTCCAGACCAAGTCATTCAATACGTAGTAACTAATCGATGCTACAAAAACAGTGCGCATAAACGCCCCGGGGATCGCCGCCAACCCATAGCGGTAGCTGGCCTTTTAGCCAGCCCAGTGGGGTTTGCGGCAAGCCGTAAATTTTTGCCAATGGCACGGCCAACGTCCGACCCATCGGTTGAGCCATAGACTTAGGCAGCTTAGCGCCGAAACGCTGTAGTACCCGCAACATTTGGCTCTCAGCCGATTCGATTAGCTGAATACCGGCATTTTCCGGCAGTTTAGCCAGCTGGCGTGCCGCGACAATCGCCGATTGAATATCACCTTCTTCATCGACTAACCCAAATTTTACCGCGTCAGCCCCCGTCCAAACCCGGCCTCGCGCGAGTTCGTCAACCCGCTGCAGTGGCAGTTCACGAGCTTCAGCTACTTTGCTAATAAAATCGTCATAGCCATTTTCAATTAAGCTCTGCATGCCCTGCTTCATACCGGTCGATAATGGGTCGTCAAACCGTAAACCACTGGCCCAGGGCGTCGTACCAACACCGTCTACGTTAATGCCTCGCTCGTTAAGTGCGGGCGAGAGGTTTGGCAATAAGCCGAAAATACCAATAGAGCCGGTGAGTGTCGCCGGGCTGGCAATAATTCTGTCGGCATTCATTGATATCCAATAGCCACCAGAGGCAGCGTAGCTCCCCATAGATGCGATAACTGGCTTACCTGACGCTTGCAATCGCACCACTTCGCGGCGGATTCGCTCAGACGCGGTCACGCTACCGCCGGGACTATCCACCCGCAGCACCACAGCAGCGATATTGTCGTCAGTGCGGGCTATTTCCAACAATTCGGCTATCGATTCGCCGCCAGCGGTTCCGGGTGGCTGATAACCATCGACAATATTGCCAACGGCATAAATCAGTCCCACTTCGGCACCCAAAGTCGGGCCGCTGCCGCCCGCTAACGGCGATGTGCGACGGGACGCACCTAAGTAGCTGCCATAGGCGACCCGCTTAAAGCCTTCGTCGTCCTCGCCCTTGCCTACAGATTCAGCCACTCGCGCCTGAAACTGGCTGGGAGTCTCCAACGAAGTTACCCAACCCTGCTCCAAAGCCAGCTTGGCACCATCACCTTTGTACTGTTCTAACAGCTGAGGAAACTGATCAATGGTGCTTTGCAATGCTGCTGCAGTCGTACCACGTCGCTCAGCAACGTCAGTTAAAAACCCATCCCAAAGCTGGTCAAGCCAGACTTTGTTCGACTGCTTGGCTTCGGCCGACATGTCATTCCGCAAGAATGGTTCCACAGCAGATTTGTGCTCCCCGACCCGGAATACGTTCATGGTAATACCGTACTTATCGAGCGCTGCTTTGTAGTAGCGCGGAAACGCACCAAAACCACGAATCAGCACCAAACCCATCGGGTCGAGCACAATTTCGTCGGCCTGGGCGGCGACAAAATATTGTGCCTGCGTCAGCACATCACCGTATGCCAGCACCAGTTTGCCGCTCGCGCGAAAGCGTTGAACCGATTCAGCTAATTGCTGCAGGTGAATGATCGACGCGCCAGTCATCCCGCCCGGCTTGAGCACTAACATTTTGACGTTAGTGTCACTCGCAGCCCGGTTAATAACCGCCGTTAAGTCCTGAACCAGTGTTTCGCTCGGTGGAATACCCTGCAAGCGCTCTAGCGCCAGTTGCCTCGGATCACCTGCCAACTGCTCGGTCAGACTGCCGACCGGTTCTACCACCAACGCGCCGCTGATCGCTGCATCCTCGTGCTTGCCGCCGAATATGGCGAACAGTACAACGATGAGGAAAATTAAGAACAGGATATTAGCGAGGCTACGGCGGAACCAATCAATACAACGCCACAGCCCACGAAACACTGAGCCAATGGCGGAAAATAACGTGCGCATAGTTGTCTTTAGGAGCAAATAGTTGCCCGAAGTCTACACGGTTTCAGGGGCAAACCGGTTTGCCGTTCAGCAAGGTAACGGCGGAATCGCAGCTATTACCGAGACACTGAGGGGCTAACTCTTACGCAATAGAATTTTCAGTATCGAATGCAAGCGATCACGCATTTCGCGGCGATCCACAATCATGTCCAGCTGACCGTGTTCGAGTAAGAACTCAGCGCTTTGAAAGCCGTCAGGAAGCGTTTCGCGAACCGTTTGCTCGATTACCCGGCGTCCGGCAAAGCCAATCAGCGCACCTGGCTCTGCCACGTTCAAATCACCCAGCATCGCCAGGCTGGCCGAAACGCCGCCCGTGGTGGGGTCGGTCATGACGGAAATATAAGGTAAACCACGGGAACGTAACTGGGCTAACGCCGCGCTGGTTTTCGCCATTTGCATCAGCGATAGCAGCGCCTCCTGCATCCGCGCCCCACCGCTCGCCGAAAAGCATATTAGCGGCAGCTCATGCTTCAGGCAGTACTCTGCGGCGCGAGTGAAGCGCTCGCCAACCACGCTCCCCATTGAACCACCCATGAACTGGAAGTTAAATGCGACAGCTACCACAGGCAAGCCGTTCAGTTTGCCGCGCATAGCGATTAGCGCGTCAGTTTCGCCGGTGTTTTTCTGAGCGATGAGTAGCCGGTCTTTGTAGCGTTTGCTATCGCGAAATTTTAACGGATCAAGTGGCGTAACCTCGGTAGCAAGCTCCTGCCGGTCATCCTTATCCAAAAACCCATCAAGCCGGGCTCGCGCACCAATTCGCAAATGGTATGAACACTTAGGACAAACTTCCTGGCTCTTAACCAGCTCAGCGCGATACAGGATCGCTTCGCAACCTTGGCATTTAACCCACAGACCCTGTGGTACGCGACTAGCACCGGCTGACTCGGGGCGAATTTGATCAGGAACAAGTTTGTCGAACCAGCTCATGGCAGGCCTTTTAAATAATGTTGGCTAGTAGTAATGAACTATTAGCTAGTGATAAATACCGTTGATGAGCGAACTATAGAGAATCCAGCGCGGCGCGCATAGGCTCTAACACGCCAGTGAGCAGACCAACCAATTTTTCGGGTGCATCGGCGTTATCAGCTATTTGAGTCACTAGCGCGCTACCCACTACCACGGCATCGGCGACCGCGCCCACTGCTTTGGCTGAGTCTGCGTCTCGGATGCCAAAACCCACCCCAATCGGTAAGTCAGTTTGAGTACGGATCATCGCGAGTTTCGACTCCACTTCGGCGACATTCAGGCTGGCAGCACCGGTGACGCCTTTGATTGAAACGTAGTAGATAAACCCACTGGCATATTGGCAAATGTGAGCGGCGCGCGCTTGCGTCGTGGTCGGCGAGAGCAGAAATATCGGATCGATACCGTGCTTTTTCAGTAACTCCGCGGGTTCAGCGGCTTCTTCCGGCGGCAAGTCCACGGTAAGTAAACCGTCTACGCCAGCAGCTGCTGCGGCTTTGGCAAACGCTTCGTAGCCAAAAATTTCAACCGGATTAAGGTAACCCATCAGCACTACCGGAGTGTCGGCATCCTGCTCTCGGAACTCGCTCACCATAGCCAGCACGTCACGCAGGCTGGTGCCATGCTCCAGCGCCCGCTCGCAAGCAAGCTGAATCACCGGACCATCGGCCATCGGGTCTGAAAACGGCACACCCAGTTCCAGAATATCTGCACCCGCTGCTACCAGCGCATGCATTAACTCAACAGTAACACCGAGGTTCGGATCGCCGGCCGTAATGTAAGGAATTAAAGCCTTTTTGCCATTGGCCTTTAACGCTTCGAAGCGTTGTGCAATACGACTCACAGGCTAATCCCTTCATTTTTCATTACAGTGTTTAAGTCTTTGTCACCACGACCCGACAGGTTGACAATAATATGCTGATCCTCGCGCATGGTCGGCGCGAGCTTCATGGCGTAAATAATCGCATGGGCGCTTTCCAACGCCGGAATAATGCCTTCAATTCGCGTTAGCGCGTGAAAGCCTTCCATTGCTTCGTCATCGGTAACACTCGGATACTCGACACGGGCAATGTCCTTCAACCAAGCGTGCTCAGGCCCAACACCCGGGTAATCGAGACCGGCTGAAATTGAGTGCGTATGGATAATCTGGCCAGCATCGTCGGTCATTAGGTAGGTACGGTTACCGTGCAACACACCCGGTCGCCCCGCTCCCAAGGGAGCAGAATGACGACCCGTTTCGACGCCGTCACCACCCGCTTCCACGCCAAACATTTTCACGCTCTCATCTTTCAGGAAGGGATGGAACAAGCCAATGGCATTCGAACCACCACCCACGCAAGCAACCAGCGCATCGGGCAGGCAGCCCGCTTGCTCAAGCAATTGCGCCCGAGCTTCGCGGCCGATGACCGACTGAAAATCACGAACTAACTGCGGGTAAGGGTGCGGGCCAGCGACTGTGCCAATAATGTAGAAGGTATCGTCGACATTGGTTACCCAATCTCGCATTG
>CAJQNE010000496.1 GCA_905479545.1 uncultured Gammaproteobacteria bacterium
CAGGGAACCGGAAGAAATAGAGCGAACACCGCAGATTAGCAGAACGATTAACTAACAGCTTGCGATCAAACTTTGGCTAAACCCAGTTCTCTGACCGCAAACCGCTAACCCGGTCAAACTCTCGCAAATTGTTGCTGACCAAAACCAAGGATTCGGCACGTGCATGCCCTGCAATCATCAGATCATAAGCACCAATCAATTCACCCTTGGTCGCTAGCGCAGCTCGAATTTGGCCAAAATGCTCAGCAGCACCCGCATCAAAATCCAACAGCTCTAGTCGGGCAACAAATCCTTCGAGTACCGCTAAGTTTTGCTCAGGACGACTGGAACGCTCACAGCCATAAACCAACTCGCCATAGCTGACGCTGGAAATACACAGCTGGCCAACGTGCTTGTTAAAGCGGTCACGTACTTGGGGAGGCCGGTTCTTCATCGTGTAAATCACGATATTGGTATCCAGCATGTATTTCAGCATCAGAGCGCTTCGCGTTCCTGGGTTTCTGGCTGCTCGCGCTGTTCCATAAAGTCGTCCGTTACCATAGCGCTATCAAACCAACTGTCCCACGCCGAATCTGCTGGCGTAATCAAACGACTTTTACCCAGCGCAATAACGCTTACACGTTTAACGGACTCCGGCAGCGCAACGGCTTTCGGAAGGCGAACGGCCTGGCTTCGATTGTTCATAAACACTGTTGAGTCTGGCATTAGATTCACCTGCGCCGTTATATATACAAGCAGTATATCCCAAAGATCCGATTAGCTAAACGATAAAACTTTGTTCTTTTAACCTTTCAATCTCATCCCGTAGCTGTCCTGCTTCTTCAAACTCCAAATTCCGAGCATGGTCAAACATCTTATCTTCGAGCTTGCTGAGCAACTTGGCCAGCTGTTTCGGCGACTTAATGTCGTACTTACCCGCCTCCTCGGCAACCATCGGTAAGTCCTGCACACCGCCGCGTTTACGACCGCGTTTGCCGGTGCTGCGTACTTCACCAAGGTCCATCACGTCGCCAATTTTCTTCTGAATACCGAGCGGCGTTAAGCCATGCTTTTTGTTGTGAGCGACCTGTTTATCACGGCGGCGGTCGGTTTCGTCAATCGCCTGGCGCATTGAGTCGGTAATGCGATCGGCATAGAGAATGGCCATACCGTTAACGTTTCGTGCAGCGCGGCCGATAGTTTGAATCAACGACCGTACGGACCGTAGGAAGCCTTCTTTATCGGCATCCAGAATCGCGACCAGTGATACTTCGGGTATATCTAAGCCCTCGCGCAGCAGGTTAATACCCACCAGCACGTCGAACTCACCCAAGCGCAGGTCGCGGAGAATTTCCATTCGCTCTACGGTGTCGATATCCGAGTGCAAGTAACGCACCCGCAAACCGTTTTCGTCGAGATAATCGGTTAAATCCTCGGACATGCGTTTAGTCAGCGTGGTGACCAATACGCGCTCGCCTTTGTCGATGCGAATTCGGGCTTCCGAGAGCAAATCATCAACCTGCGTACCCGCAGGCCGAACTTCCAATATGGGGTCGACCAAACCTGTAGGCCGCACCACCTGCTCAACAACATCACCGCTACTGTGCTCCAGCTCGTAAGGCCCGGGAGTCGCGGAAACGTGCACGGTTTGCGGCATCAATTGTTCGAACTCTTCGAACTTCAATGGCCGGTTATCCAGTGCTGAGGGCAGCCGGAAGCCGTATTCAACCAGATTCGTTTTACGCGCTCTATCGCCTTTATACATCGCGCCAATTTGCGGCACGGTCACGTGGCTTTCGTCGATGAACAACATGGTATCTTTTGGCAGATATTCAAATAACGTCGGCGGCGGCTCGCCCGGGCCACGACCAGAGAGATAGCGCGAGTAGTTTTCGATGCCAGAACAAAAACCCATCTCGTAAATCATTTCAATGTCGTAACGGGTGCGCTGCTCCAGCCGCTGCGCTTCCACCAGCCGGTTGTTATCACGTAGTTGCTTTAACCGCTCTTCTAACTCGACCTTTATATGTTCGACGGCATCCAGCGTGCGCTGCCGTGGAGTCACATAGTGGGTTGACGGGAACACCGTGAGCTTCGGCACCCGGCGCAGCACTTCGCCGGTCAGCGGATCAAAAAAGCTCAGCTGCTCTACTTCGTCGTCAAACAACTCAATACGCACGGCCTCACGCTCGGAATCCGAGGGATGCACGTCAATCAATTCGCCGCGCACGCGATAACAACCACGACGCAAATCCATATCATTACGGGTGTACTGCAAATCAGCTAAACGACGGAGAATTTGTCGCTGATTAATGGTTTCACCTACTTTCAGCGGCAACACCATTTTCATGTACGACTCAGGGTCGCCCAAACCATAAATCGACGATACTGAGGCGACGATAATTACATCGCGGCGCTCCAGCAACGATTTGGTCGCGGACAAACGCATTTGCTCGATGTGCTCGTTTATCGATGCATCTTTGTCGATAAATAAGTCTTTCGACGGCACATAAGCTTCCGGCTGATAGTAGTCGTAATACGAAACAAAGTATTCAACGGCGTTATGCGGAAAAAACTCTTTGTATTCACCGTAAAGCTGCGCAGCCAGGGTTTTGTTCGGCGCCATCACTATCGCAGGCCGCTGCAGTCGCTGGATGATATTCGCCGTAGTAAAGGTTTTGCCGGAACCGGTTACGCCCAGCAATGTTTGGTGCGCCAGCCCGTTTTCCAAACCTTCAACCAATGCATCAATGGCAGTCGGCTGATCGCCAGCGGGCTGGTAATCGCTTACTAACTGAAAAGGCTTGCTTTCACGTGTATCGGTCAACTGTCCGTTCCATTGCGATTTAGATTTAGATTGAGTTGCCGCTTAGCGCGTCGCTGCATTGCAACAACGAGGCGGGAAAAAATCCCGCAGCTGGGGTATATTACGCGGCCTTTTGCGCTGCTCCGCGACATTTTTCGCGGACGTAACTGTTCAGGAAAAACCGTTGAATATCGTACTGTCAGACCGCGTACAGCGAGTCAAACCCTCACCTACCCTCGCCGTTACCGCGCGCGCCGCTGAATTGCGCGCCGCTGGTAAAGACATTATCGGCCTTGGCGCCGGCGAGCCGGATTTCGGCACGCCCGATCATATCAGCGCGGCAGCTATTCAGGCGATTAAAGACGGTAAAACCCGTTACACCGCTGTCGACGGCACGGTTGAACTAAAGGCCGCCATTATCGCCAAATTCAAGCGCGACAGCGATCTTGACTACGATAACGACCAAATTCTGGTCAGCTGTGGCGGCAAGCAAAGCTTTATCAACATGGCGCTGGCACTGCTTGGCCCGGGCGACGAAGTCATTATTCCGGCACCTTACTGGGTTTCATACCCCGACATGGTGAAACTGGCCGAAGCTGAGCCGGTAATTGTTGAAGCCGGCATAAGCCAGCGCTTTAAAATTAGCCCTGAGCAACTTGAAGCGGCCATTACGCCGAAAACCAAGTTGTTTGTTATTAACAGCCCAAGCAACCCAAGC
>CAJQNE010000497.1 GCA_905479545.1 uncultured Gammaproteobacteria bacterium
GCCGACGTGTCGTTGGAGCCGTCCATCGACGAGATCACCAGCACTGGCGTGACCGCGTAGACCGCCAGGCCCAGCGGCCGACCGCGGACGGCCAGCGCCACCAGGATCACCAGCGAGGCCAGCCGCTCCATGCGCCCGGGCTCGTCGAGCGTGGGCAGGTACCAGAGCAGTGCCAGGGGGCCGTAGGCGAACGGCGCCCCCGGCGGGAACGACTCCGCGAAACCACCGCCATAGGGGCTGCCGCCGGTAGTGGTCGTGTGTAAAGCACCGTGACTATAAGGTAGGCCGATAATTGCCATGCCATGGTGAAGTAAAGGCAGCATCATACTTAAAAGAGTGCTCTCCTGGCCGCCGTGCATACTGGCGGTAGATGTGAAAACAGCAGCTGGTTTGCCAATCAGGCTGCCGCTGAACCATTCTGCCGCCGTACTATCAATAAACGCCTTCACTGGTGCCGCCATATTGCCGAACCGGGTCGGTGAACCTAATGCTAGTGCATCGCAGCTTTGCAAGTCACCTAAGCTAGCCGTCGGTGGGTGAGTCATGTTTGCTTCATTGTCGCCTTGGTCATTCAAGGCCGGCAGATAGCGTATAACCGGAACAGCCCCCACTACAGTCGCTACTCCACGGGCTATTTGTCGGGCAAGCAGGGCCGAGCCGCCGTGTTTGGAGTGGTAAATGATTAATATGGAAGCTGTGGTCATATTGGGTGGGCTGGTTAGAAAATAATGCCTTAATTAACAAGCGATTAGTTATCGAATGGTATTAAAAGTCGCGAAAATGGGGCATAATGGGCGGGTAGCAGATACATGTTGCTGCCATTAGTGCGGTAACCAAATACGAACAGGAAACGTGTCTTACATACCATGCGAAAGCTAACAGCATTACGAATATTACTGGTTTTGTCACCGATGTGCCTTGCAGCTTGTTCCAGCACACCGGCACGCGTTGCGACAGCTGAGGTGCAAGCGCCACAGTATCGACCTAGTGCTGCCGCGATAGCGGGAACTGAAAAAATTATTGCGAAGTCCGAAGTGGCAGTTTCCGCTGCGCCCACCGCCCGGTCAGCCCAGATTTTGTTGGAAGATGCGCGTAAAGCGCTCGCCGCAGGGGATACAGTTTCGGCCCGCCGTTTAGCAAGGAGCGCCGCTCAGGAAGCTCAGTTTGTGGTCAACAATGCGAATGTACAGCAGGCCAAACGGACGTTGTCTGAAGTTAAAAGTTATACTAATCTGAATGCTCAGCAGTACGTGCGGTTACGGGCGGCAGAAAATGCGTTAGTGAATAACGAAGGCGTGCCAGCTACTCAGCTGTTAACTCGCTTAAATACGCAGCTTGAAGCCAGTAGCGCCCGCTATGCTGCGCGTAATAAGCGGGCTAACCCAAATCCTTCGCTCATTGGTTATCAGCAAATCGCCAATAATCCGTTCCAATGGCCGTCGTTAATTCGTGCAAGCTATGCACTTATTCAGAATCCTTCTGCGGTGCTGCCAACGCTTGATAAGTCGGTGGAAATGCCGGCATCGGATACCCGCACTGACGCAGACCCGAGTTCAGAAGCAGCATCTTAAACAAATAGCGTCTGGATTCAGATTTAAGAACCGGGTTGCGCCGGTTTTTAAATGCCTACTTGACGGTTTAATCTAAGGCTGAACTTGATCCTATTAGCCCGGTTTTTAGCGGATCAATGTTTTAGATGAATAGCCCGGTACATCACGTACCAGCCGTGGTACGAGGAAACCAGGGAGTCTGGAACGCATTCCATCGACTATTTCTATAGCTCGCTGCTCTTCTACTTCTAAGTGAGCCGAGCCGGTAACCTTGTCGAGCATATTCAGATAGTAGGGTAATGTGCTGCCCTCAAATTGTGCTTCGGATAACTCACACAGACTATCGACGTTATCGTTAACATCGCGCAGCAAAACAGACTGGTTCAACAGCATTGTGCCACTGCTGCGCAAGTCGTCCATCGCGGCGTACACCTCATCGTCAATTTCGTTGGCGTGATTGCAATGCAGCACTACGACGGTTTGTAAATGCGTGTCGCCCAGCCAATCCAACAATGAGTCGTCGACACGGCTTGGCAGCACGATTGGTTGGCGCGTGTGGATACGAATCCGGCGGATATGGCGGATATCTTCTAAGGCCTCAACGAATTCGCTGAGCTTGTCGTCGCTCAACATAAGCGGGTCGCCGCCGCTAAGAATAACTTCTTGAACGTCTTTGTTTTCACTCAGCCAGGCTAGTGTTGTATCCAGCTGAGCGCCCGACGGTTGGTTATCCGCATAGGGGAACTCGCGGCGGAAGCAATACCGACAATGAACGCCACAAGCCGGGCTGAGCGTTAGTAGCGCGCGTCCTGAGTATTTATGCAACACCCCCGGCGCAACCAACGCATCAGCGTCGCTAACGGGATCGCTACTGTAACCGTCGTGTTGTTCAAGCTCTCCACCGAGTGGCAGCACTTGGCGCAATAACGGATCATTGATGTCTCCCGGGTGCATCCGTTGCGCAAATGCCAGAGGTACCCGCAGTGGGAACGACTTGGCAGCTTTTTTGGCACTATTGAGCAGCGACTTATGTTCGGGGCCATTTAGCTGCAACAGTTCTAGTAGTTGTTCCGGATCGCGAATAGCTTGTTGCTGCTCGGCTTGCCAGCGTTGTTGCTTTGTAAGCTGAACGGGTCGCGGCCGTGGCATGGCCGCTTTGATTAACTCGTCGGTAAGCTCAATATCGTTGCCGTCAGCGTTTTTAGTCGCGGGTGACTGGCGCGAACGGTCGGTTTGCGTTTTCTGCGGGGAATGCCGCTCAGAAACCGGTATTATTCGAGATATAGCCACTTTACTTCCGTTGTTTTGCTCGGTTGAAGCAGAATGTTGCTCAGACCTGCGATGCTCAAAATGTCGAAGAGTAGTCTTCAATATCTCGGCAGGTCTAAAGCCTAGTATAAGCCTTGGCAAATTTCATTGGCTTTTTACGCGGGCGGTGAATTTCGGTGCATTCCGAATGATTTAGCCGGTTAACTTACCGCTATGCCAATAAGGTTCAGTAGCTGTATCGAATTTTTGCGTAGAGGACACTGTACATTCTCTGCACAACCTTAAATCATGTAATTTGTAACTTAGGTACATAAAACATTATGGCAACAATCAGCACTAACGACTTTCGCTCCGGCACAAAAATTATGCTGGATGGAGAGCCTTGTTCTATCGTTGAGAACGAGTTTGTAAAGCCGGGGAAAGGTCAGGCATTTAGCCGCGTGAAGTATCGGCAATTACGTACCGGCAGGGTCAATGAAAAAACCTTCAAATCCGGCGAAAGTGTTGAAGCAGCGGATGTGATGGAAGTTGAGCTGCAGTACCTCTACGAAGATGGCGAGTTTTGGCACTTCATGGATACCACGACCTTTGAACAAAAAGCCGCTGATAAAAATGCAGTCGCTGATGTGAAACAGTGGTTGAAAGCCGAAGATAACTGCACCGTTACGCTCTACAACGGCGAGCCTATCGGCGTAACGCCACCGAACTTTGTTACATTGGCGGTTAGCGATACCGACCCCGGCTTACGCGGCGACACGTCGAGTGGTGGCATAAAACCAGCAACCCTGGAAACCGGAGCTGTCGTTCGGGTACCGCTATTTATCGAAATCGGTGACGTACTCAAAATTGATACCCGCACAGGCGAGTATTCGTCGCGCGCGAAAGATTAATAACCTGCTGTGAACTGGCGGCCGAACGCCAACCTTACCCAGCTTCAAAAACGCGCTGAATTACTCGCTGGAATCCGGCGTTTTTTTGCCGCCAATAAGGCTCTGGAGGTCGACACTCCAGCGCTCATTACGGGTGGCTGCGTCGATAGGCATATTGAAAGTCCGCAAGTTAGTGGCGGGCGTTACTTACATAGCTCGCCTGAACTGGCCATGAAACGTTTGTTGGCTGCCGGAAGTGGTGATATTTACCAGCTGAGCCATGTTTTTCGTGCCAACGAACAAGGGCGTCGGCATAACTCAGAATTTATGTTGTTGGAGTGGTACCGCTGTGGCTATAGCACGGCTGATTTGCAGCAGGAAATTAGCCAGTTAATCAGTTCGCTTGCCGGGCTGCCCTGGAGTGAGTTGTCGGCTGGCTCCATAGAATATGTCAGTTACCAGCAAGCGTTTATCCAATATTGCGGCTTAGACCCGCTAAGCTGTTCTGTGGCGGATATCAAACGACGATGCGAAAGTAGTGCGCCGGACCTAGATGATGACGACCGCGACGGCTGGCTTGATTGGCTGGGTTCGCAGTTGGTATTTCCCCATTTGGGTTGGCGTGAAAATCAAATGTTCCAGACTTATTTAGTCGACTTTCCGGCTAGCCAGGCGGCTCTCGCTCGTTTATCCGAAGATGCAGCAGGAAACTCTGTTGCTGCGCGGTTTGAGCTCTACATTGCCGGGGTAGAGTTAGCCAATGGCTACCATGAACTGAGTGATGTGGACGAGCAGCGCGACCGACTAGGCGAGCGCGCTGCGACCGAAAACCCTGAGTTTTTAGCGGCTCTTGAACATGGCTTGCCCGACTGTTGCGGAGTTGCTTTGGGGGTCGACAGGTTGTTAATGCTGCTGACCGGAGCCGGCTCGATTGCTGAGGTTATGCCTTTCAGCTTTGAGCGAGTGTAATCGCCCCGATGCCGACATCTAAACCGCAACCTATAGCGCAGCTAAGTGTGGTGATTCCAGCGCTGAATGAAATCGACGCCTTGCCAGAACTATTGCGGCAGCTAAACCAACAATCGGATATCGCCTTGCAAATTGTAGTAGCCGATGGCGGATCGACCGATGGCACGATTGAAGCAGCAAAAAAAGTGGGCGCTGAGGTTATGATGACCCCAAGCGGCCGCGGACGACAAATGAACGCTGCTGCGGCGGTGGCGCAGGCTGACTATTTGCTGTTTCTTCATGCCGATTCCGGATTGACCAATGACCGTCAGCTAAGTGACGCATTAAGTCAGCTCAAACGCGCTCGCGAACGAAACTCTCATCCTATTGCGGGTCACTTCGCGTTGCGCTTCACGGGCAGCCACGCACCCGACGAATTCCGCTATCGGTATTTGCAGGCAAAAACAGAGCTCAATCGGCCGAATACCACTAATGGCGATCAAGCCATGTTGATTCAACGCGATCACTTTTTTGCGTTGGGATGCTTTGATGAAAGCATGAATTTCCTCGAGGATCAGCGCTTCGCTGAAAAGCTCCGTGAGCAAGGCGAATGGTTGCTGCTGCCTCATCGCTTGGAAACGTCGGCACGGCGATTTTCAGTTGAAGGATTCGGTCGTCGGTATACCTTAATGTCAATTATTATGGGTATGTATGCGGTGGGCGCGAAATCTTTTTTTCAGGCAGCCGGGGGCATTTATAAGTCCCAACATGAAATCAGCAGGCTACGGTTAGCACCATTTATTGCGCTATGCGGAACAACTTTACGGGCTCTGCCCTGGAGGCAGCGTTTCCGGGTTGGCGGTTTTATCGCACAGAACGCCTGGCAGCTTGGGTTAATGCTGGAAGTGAAGTTTCGGCGGCGGCTTGGTACCGGAACAGCCGGGCAGTATCGCTCACGCTGGCTGCCATTCTACGATCGTTATTTGGCGTGGTTCTTCGACAGCTTGCCGGTGGCGGTTATAACCAGTGGGCTGGCTGCGCTGTGGTTTTTTGCTGTGCTATTGCCCTGGTATCGCTGGAGTGATCGCAATAGCGCCGCCAAATTATAAGATAGTACATCCTGCAAATTAAGGCGTTTCGAGTGGCTTTTCAGCTTCGCGTTGCAGTTGTTTGGGCAAGGCTGCCTTCAACTCGATAAGCCGTGCTTCAGCCTGTAGCTTTTGTGTGGGCGGTAAGTCACTGGAGCGCAAAGCTAATTGAAGTTGCCGTACGGCGGAAAAATCGCTGCCCTGTAAGCGCAAGTACTCACCCATATAATAATGCCCGCTAGCCGCTTGATTGCTCTCGGTAGAGGCGCGGGCGATGAGTTGGTAATAGGGCGCATAACCGTCACGAGAATAAGACAGTGCCCGAAGTAGAACCTCTTGAGCTTCTTTTGGCCGCTGCAGTTGCAATAACCCCACGGCGTAACTCACGTTTAACTCGCGATTCTGCGGAAATACTCGCAGCGCTTTGCTGTAGGTGTTTAGTGCCTCGCTGTCTTGTTTGGCCGCAAGCTGGGTTTCGGCAAGTGCTACCCAATAGCTCATTTGGGTCTCATCTTCCCTCACTAATTTTTGAAGCAGCTTTACTGCTTCAGCTTCACGGTTGGCGTAACTCATCGCCAACGCTAGCCGGTATTCGGCATGGTGGCGATCAATCGTGGTAGTCGCGTTTGCTGCCTGTTCAGCATAAGTGTTAATAAAATTGCCGCCGCTGTTCAGCACCTGTAACCGGCTTTGTATCAGCCGAAACCTATTAGAGTCCGCGACAGGCGAAGTCGCGAGACTGTCGGCCCGGGTTAGCGCCTCAATAATACGGGTACTGTAGAGCGGGTGAGTGCGTAATATTTCCGGCACTACGCCATCGGCAAGGCGTGACTTCTGCGCCAGACGCTCAAAAAATCGCGCCATACCGTAAGGGTCAAAACCGGCTCGAGCCAGTAAGCGAATACCAATACGATCCGCCTCTAGCTCATGGGCACGGGTGAAGTTGAGTTGATTCTGGGCGCTAATAGAAAGCGAGGCGCCAATAATCGCTTGTATCGCTGCCGGATCACCACCGGCCAACAATATGCCAAGAACCATTGCTGCCGTAGTGAGCGCGCCAGCACGTGAGTTCTTCTCGGCACCGCGTAAAGTATGCCGCTGGGTGACGTGAACAATCTCGTGTGACATCACCCCTGCAAGTTCGCTCTCATCGCCCGCTGACGAGATAAGGCCGGCGTTAATACCAATAAATCCACCCGGCAGCGCGAAAGCATTAATTTGTTGACTGTTTACAACAAAAAAAGTGAATTGATCGGAAGCCCAGTCGCTTTGCGACACCAACTTGAAGCCAAGATCGGATATGTAGCGGGTAATAGCCGGGTCTTGAAGAATTAGTCGCCTTGCCTGAAGCTGATTGAGGATACTCTGGCCAAGCTCTCTTTCTTCACTAGGCGTCAGAATTTTTCCCGACGGGTCGCCCATATGTGGCAGTTCGTAATTTTGCGCGAACGAAGTGCTGCACAGCGCAACCATCACTAGCATGGAGGTGATAACGGCTCGGGCCAGTGTGATATAACTGTGAGGTCGATTACTGTGAAGCATAATAGTGATAATAAACCCTACAGGGTGCGAGTGCTTAACCGTATTGAGTAAGAGTAGGGTGCTGAGTTCCCCACCCGTAGTAATCGAAAAGATATTTGCCCATCGCTTGAAGTATTTGTCATGCAGTATATCTTATGACCTTCTTATCGCTGACTTGATTTCAGCATTACGTCATTTACCTGTCCTTAGAGGCAGTAGTCTGGAGCCACAAGCTTGATTGAAGCTACCCGCCGTTGGCTGGATCGCTATTTTTCTGACCCTCAGGTCGTCACACTTGCCTTAGTTCTGGTCGGCGGCGGCTTGGTGTTCTTCTGGGTCGATAACCTGCTGGCACCGGTGCTGGTCGCAATCGTTCTCGCTTACCTGCTGGAAGGCTTGGTCGGGATGCTGGAACGCTGGGGTTCGCCACGCTTTCCGGCAGTAATGGTGGTCTTTACCGGTTTTATCATCGTCGGCATGCTCGTGCTGTTCGTAATGCTGCCGGTAATTATCGAGCAGGTACGTCAATTGGTTACCCGCATGCCCGATATCATTCAGGCCGGTCAGAAACAGCTTATGCAACTGCCCGAGAGCTACCCGGCGTTTATTACTGTCGATCAGGTTAAAGATATTATCGGCATGATTCGCGAGCGGGCAACTGCGGTAGGTAGCAGTATTGTTTCCGGATCACTGGCTCAGGCGACGACGTTTTTCGCGATCGTCATCTACCTCGTTATGGTGCCGCTCATGGTGTTTTTCTTTCTGAAGGACAAGCGGCTAATACTTAATTGGGTTAAGGGTTACTTCCCAGAAGACATGCAGCTGACAAATTACGTGTTGACTGAAGTAGATCAGCAGATTGCTAACTACACCCGCGGCAAATTATTAGAGGTTCTAATCGTTGGCGGAGTGACGTTCATTACGTTTACTATTCTAAAACTACAATTTGCACCTTTGCTGAGCCTAATGGTCGGTTTGTCGGTGCTGGTGCCGTTTATCGGCGCTGCCGTTGTGACGGTGCCGATACTCATTGTTGCGGCATTTCAGTTCGGCATAACCCCGGAGTTTTGGTACGTATTCATTGCCTATTCAATTATTCAGGCGCTTGATGGCAACGTACTGGTGCCGGTGTTGTTTTCAGAAGTGGTGAACCTGCATCCGGTGGCCATTGTAGTCGCGGTACTGTTTTTCGGCGGGTTATGGGGGTTGGGAGGTGTGTTTTTCGCGATACCACTTGCAACGTTAGTACAGGCAGTATTAAAGGCCTGGCCGCGTAAGCGCGCTACTGACATAGAGCTATCGGCTGGCGCCAAACTTGACTAAGGAAGGGCGAAGCCCGCGGTGCGCAAGAAACCGCAGAGCCGTATGAGTGGTAGACCGATCAGTGCCGTCGGGTCGCTGGTATTCATCGATTCCATCAGGCACACCCCCAGCGCTTCGGATTTAAAGCTGCCGGCACAACGCGTGGCATCTTCAGCTGCCAAATAGCGCTCAATATCACTATCACTTAGTTGTCTGAACACTACTGTCGTCGTCACTATGCAGCTCTGTGGCTCAATGTTAGGAGCTAATACTGCCAAACCGGTGATAAAGACCACCTCGTTTCCAGAGCTGGCACGCAGCTGTAGCCGCGCGTTTTCAACGTTGCCCGGCTTATTCAGAATTTCAGCATTCCGGCTGCCACCGTTGATTGAACTCCGGACGGGAACCTGGTCTGAACCAATTACTGCTGCGTTCGGGAAATCTTTCGCTACCGCCTGAGCTTTTTCTATCGACAACCTTTCTGCCAGTGCTGTGGGCGTCTCGCCGTTGAGCGGAGATTCGTCAATATCCGGGCTATGGCAGGTAAACGACAGGCCTAAACGCTGCAATAATTCGCGCCGAAATGCCGAAGAGGAGGCCAGAATTAGCTCTGGTTGCTGAGGGGTGGGTGTCGTTGTCATGGACGTATAATAGCGAGCGGCGAGTCAGTTTTTGCGCTGGTTTAGCAAATTGGTAGATATAAAGTCATCGCGACACCGCAATGCAAAACTAGAAACCCGTTGCAAGTTGCTGATTAGCTTTGACAAGCTGGCCTCAGACACCTATTATCGCGCGCCCAACGACCAGTGACGCCGTCATGTCAGTATCGCAACAGCCCGCGCAAAAGTTGCAACAGGTAGATGCATGGCGACTCGCTAAACAGGGCGCGGTACGCGAATTATTGCTTAACCCGGCATTATTGCCACGGTTAGCGGAGTTCGATATCACGCTCTCTGAGCCGTTGAACTGCTCGCTGCATTACCGTCAGAATGAAGGCGGTGAAGCGCGGCTAACAGCGGGATTTGAGGGCAAAATGTCCGTGCAGTGCCAACATTGTCTGGAACCAGTCGCGTTGAACATTGATTCAGTGAGCGAGTTTGCCTTGCTGGCTGATGACGACTCAGATACGCCTGAAGGCTTAGAACCGGCAATATGCGGGCGTGATGGATTAAATTTGCAGGCGCTGATCGAAGATGAGTTACTGCTGCTGGTGCCGCAGAGCCCTACTCATCCAGTCGGCGAATGCGAGGCACCAAAACCACAGAATGTGGTTGACGATGAATTGTTGCAACCCGATGAAAAGCCGAACCCGTTTGCTGCTTTGGCCGCTTTAAAACAACAGGGCAAGGGTTCTGGTAGCGAAACCGACTGAATATTATTTTTACTTTTGGATCGTCGATCGTGATGACGAACCGCTCAACATTAGCTTAACTGGAGAATAACCATGGCAGTACAAAAAAGTCGTAAAACTCGCTCTCGGCGTGGAATGCGTCGTTCACATGACGCATTGACCACTAACGCGTTGTCTACCGATCCTACTACCGGCGAAAGCCACTTACGTCACCATGTAAGTGCTGATGGCTACTACCGTGGTAAGCAGGTTATTCAGCCAAAGAGCAGCTCGGCTGAGTAACTAGTCGCAGTTCAGCAACAAAGCCCGGTCTGGGGATAACCAGACCGGGCTTTGTTGTTTCTATGTATTGGCTTTACTAGCTTTCTGGTCTCCTATTCCAGCGACCGGTAATTCTGCCACTCAAATCGCGGTGTACAAACGCAGTCGAGTATCAGGTCATGATTGCCGTTATTTCGAACACGCTGCTTCATTCCTGCTGGAATCAACACCGTATCGCCAGCAGCAATAGGCTCTGCAACCGCGTCGCCAATTTCAACTTCTCCGCTGCCGGCCCGGACTATAAAGCGTTCTTCAGTGTTGAGTACCGCGTGCCAGGCCGTCGTTACGCCAGGCTCAATTCGTGCCTGCGCTATAGATACTTTCGGATCTGCTGCGCTATTCAGAATTTCGCGAATATGGCAGCGTTCTTCTGTCAGTTGTTCCGCTGCAGGGTTCCGATTGACGGAGTTTACGACGAGGTTAGTCACTAAGCGCTGCCTTGACTAGCCCAGCTATCGCGCAACCCGATGGTGCGATTAAATACCGGCTTATCAGCACTGTGGTCTAGTTTGTCGGCGACAAAATAACCGGTGCGCTCAAACTGAAAGCGATCTTCCGGCGCTGCATCTGCCAGGCTGGGTTCTATCCAGCAATTTTCCACCACGCGCAGTGATTCCGGATTGAGCTTGTCTAAGTACTCACCTTCGCCGCGGTCGGGCGTCGGGTCGTTGAACAGTCGGTCGTATAAGCGCACAGTGGCTCGCTTGCCAGCTTTGGCATCGACCCAGTGAATAACACCTTTGGGTTTAACGCCATCGGCGGGATCGTTGCCTAGCGTGTCTGCATCGTAACTACAGTGCACTTCGACAATATTGCCGACAGTGTCTTTCACACAGCTTTCAGCGAGTAGTACATAGCCATTGCGTAACCGGACTTTTTTGCCAATCACCATACGCTTGAATTTCTTATTCGCCTCTTCGCGGAAATCGTCCTGTTCAATGTACAGCTCGCGACTAAATGGCAAAGTGCGGCTGGGCAGGTCGTCACGGTTCGGGTGACCTGCTGCAATAAACTCTTCGCTCTGGTCTGCAGGGTAGTTAGTAATGATTACTTTTAGCGGATCAAGCACGCACATCGCGCGGGGGGCATTTTTATCAAGGTCACCCCGTACCGCGTGTTCGAGCATGCTCATATCCACCACGCCATCGCTGCGGCCGACGCCAATAGCCTCACAGAAATTACCCAGGGCGGCTGGCGTATAGCCGCGGCGGCGCATTCCTGTGATGGTAGACAGGCGCGGGTCGTCCCAGCCAGCCACGTGGCCCTGATCGACCAATAACCGGAGTTTACGCTTACTGGTAACGGTGTAATTAATATTCAGGCGACCGAATTCGGTTTGCTGCGGCTGTGCAGGCACCGGTAACTTCGTCAAAAACCACTCATATAAAGGGCGATGATCTTCAAATTCAAGGGTGCACAACGAGTGCGTAACGCCTTCCAATGCATCACTCTGACCATGAGTAAAGTCGTAGCTGGGGTAGATACACCATTTATCGCCGGTTTGATGATGCGGTACTTTACGAATCCGATACATTATCGGGTCGCGCATGTTCATGTTCGGCGACGCCATATCGATCTTGGCCCGAAGTGCGCAGGAACCTTCTTCTAACTCGCCACTCCGCATTGCTTCAAATAACTGGCGGTTCTCAGTCGGGCTACGATCACGGTAGGGGCTGTTCTTGCCCGGCTCTGTGAGTGTGCCGCGATATTCGCGCGCTTCATCGGGGCTCAGGGAATCAACGTAAGCGTCGCCATTGTCGATCATATGCAGTGCATAGTCGTACAAGGTATCAAAATAACCGGAGGCGTAATGAATTTCACCGCTCCAGTCAAAGCCAAGCCAATGAATGTCATCCTGAATTGAGTCGACATACTCCAGGTCTTCCTTAGCAGGGTTGGTGTCATCGAACCGCAGATTGCACTTGCCACCAAAATGCTCAGCTAAACCAAAGTTCAGGCAAATCGATTTTGCATGACCTATATGCAAGTAACCATTGGGCTCCGGGGGGAACCGTAACTGCACCTCACTACCTCGTAGCTCACCGGCGTCAATCTGGCGCTGAATTTTGTCGCGGATAAAATTGTTGCCGGTTGCAGCAGTATCGGTCATTGCGGGCTTTTGCCTTTGGAAGTCGATAAGAAATAGCGGCGCATTATAGCCAGTTATAGTGAAGAATTGCGGGGAGGGCGGTGGCGTAGCTGCTAAGCTGCGCGCAAAATCCACAGACCGACCACATTGAGTCAATGCCGTGAGTGAGCCTGAAAATCTTTTTGACAATGAAGGCAGCGAACACCCTTATGACTCGCTATCGCCGGATGCAGTGCTCGATGCTGTTGATAGCCTCGGTTTTTATACCGATGGCC
>CAJQNE010000498.1 GCA_905479545.1 uncultured Gammaproteobacteria bacterium
GCACGTTGCCGTCGTTCACCGTACTGTTCCTGTCTTCATATCTACCACTAGCAACCTTGATATAGCCAGCAGCCAGGTCGATAGTACAGCCGTCGTTCCTTCTCCAGCTGAGGCCACCGCTCACGGTTACCCGAACCCCGTCAGCGCCTCGTGCTGTGCGCGTATCGGCATCTACGGTGCTGCCGGAATAACCCCCGCCAGCACGAATTGTGAATTCATCGTTCAGTCGATATTCAGTACCAATCGAGTAGGCGACCACGTTATTAAGGTTTTGTGGCTGAATGGTGTCCTCTGCGCCGTTATCGTAGCGAAACCGAAGCTGTCTTTGGTCGGCCCAGTTGGTCCAGTTGAGGCGGAAATAGGCATTCCAGCCGTCGTCTATTGCTAGTTGCACACCGACTTCTGCGGAACGCGGTAGCGCAAAGTTGGTTCGGGTGCCGGTATTGCTGCTGGCGGCCAGAGCTGGCTGGATGACTTCATTTTCAAATGACCGGCCCTGTGCCGCGAGCGCAACGCGGGTTCCGGTTAAACAACCATCGTTACGGAATTCATCGTCGCTCCAGCCCTCACGTTCGCGGGTGGCAGTGCCGTGCAAATCAATATCGGTTGCAGTGCGGTAGCTCAATGCAATGGCATTGCGGTTGTCTTCACCCCAGCGGAACATGGCGCCCAGGCTGCCAACAAAGTTCAGCCCTTTTAAATCGAACTCGTTATAAAAGTCATACTTCCCGGGTAAATCGTCTTCACCGCTGAGGTTGCAGCTGGGGTTCACAATATCGAAACCCGCCTCGTCATTCACACGTCGCTGCACTACGGAGCCGAGGTCGACACTTTGTGCAAAGCTGGCGATCAGCGTCTGCAGGGATAAACCAATACCGAAGCTCCATTGTGGGCTGGCTTGCCACGCCAAAGCACTATGCACCGCTACGCCGACTATATCGGTGTCGACTGAATGATAGCGGCCGTTCCAATCGCGGTCGTATTCGATATTGGTGCCATAAGGCGCGGTGATTGCGAGGCCTAGGCGAGTGCCTTCGCTGGAAATCCAGGTTTTGCCAAGTTCAGGAACGGGCAGGGCGACGTTACGGACCGGCTCGGTGTTACCGCCGTCGATTGTTTCGCCATTAGTGCCTTCGCGCACCCCTTCGCTTACCAAACCCTGGCGGAAATAGGTGAGATTACCGCCGAGCACGAAAGACTCTTTCTCGGCGAAGCCAATAACCGCCGGATTGCGGGCAATGGCCGCCGGGTTCGACGCTTCAGTTGAAGTGCCCGCGCCGCCCATCCCCATGCTGCGGACGCTGTTGAACGGTAGTTCATAGCTACCGTCAGCTAGCGCCAGTGAGCCGCTAAAGGCGAGTAATAATAAGGCGTAGAGCTTGTGCACGATTAATTGGCCGGTAGTTTTCGTCCAGTTTACCTGAATTTGTGCGGTGCAGCATTAGCGCCGGGCTGCGATCAATAATCCACCGCTAATCGCCAGCGTGGCAAAGCCCAGCAGTGGTACCGGGCTGGCGAATGCAAATATGTCGCCATTGCCAAGCGCTGCCGGAATGGCGAGCAGAATGCCGAGTAGCGCCTCGCCGGTAATCAGGCCAGCGGCTAGCAGTACACCATTCTTGCCGGGCTTGCCGTTGTCAGAAAACTTCAATGCGATCAGGCCACCTAAAGCAATGGGTAGCGCCAGTTCTAGCGGCAGATAAATACCAACAGCTACAGCCAGTACCGGCATCCGGAATGTATTGCCGCGTTTCGCCAGCTGTTGATCAATAGCTAGAATAACCAGGCCGATTGCAACGCCGGCGGCAACCATAAACCAAGGAATGGCTCCCTCGCCAAGAATGCCATCAGCGACCGATGCCATCAATGTTGCCTGTGGCGCAGGCAGGGCGTTCGGAGTTGCTTCAGTGGGGGCACCAAAACCGTAAGCGGCTAACAATAAGTTCAGAATGGGGGCCAATACCAAGGCGGCGGATACCACCCCAACGCACTGCATAACTTGCTGCTTCCACGGTGTTGCGCCCAGTAGGTAGCCAGCTTTTAAGTCCTGTGTGTTGTCGCCACCAATAGCTGCCGCACAGCAAACGATAGCGCCCATGAGAATGGCAGCAACAATGCCAGCAGTGCCGGTTATGCCCAGCACCAATAGCAATAAGCTGGTGATTAAAATGGTGGCGATAGTCGTTGCAGATACCGGGTTGTGCGATGAGCCGACCAAGCCCGCCATCCATGCGCCAACGGCGCAAAACAGAAATGCCGCGACGATCATTATGCCGGCCATTGGCAGTGCCAAAACCATGCTGCCGAGCAGTTGCTGATAAATAAAGATTACAGGCAGGGTCAAAAGGCCGGTACCGACCAATACCCACTTAAACGGTAAGTCTCGCTGGTTTTCGTCGCTAGCGGCATTCAGGCTGGCTCGCACGCTGGCAACCAGCGGCTTGCGCAGCCCCGCCAACGCAGCAATACCTCCAACTAACATCGCGCCAACACCGAGGTAGCGGATTTTGCTGGTCCAGATTTGCCATGCCAGCGCGGCCGGGCCGTTTTCGGCTGCAGCAATGAGTGCCGGGTCGCTGCCCGCATAAAGCGCACTATAAATTGGAATGGCAATAAACCAGGCGAGGGCACCGCCGATGAAAATCAAAATCGCAATGTTGAAGCCGACTATATAGCCGACGCCAACTAAAGCAGCAGAGGTGCTGCTGCCGATATAAGCGACGGCTTTTCCTCCAACCATCGCGGCAGTTTCTAATGCCGCCGGAACAATCTTCAGGCCGCTAATGGCAAATTTAAGCAGCGCACCGACACCTGCTCCTGCTAGTAGCCATTTCACCGCGCCATTATTGGCCTTACTGTCGTGGCCAGCCTTTAACACTTCCGCAGTTGCCGTACCTTCGGGATATGGCAACGGTTGTTCAACAATCAGCGCGCGTCGCAGTGGTACCGTGAATAACACGCCAAGCAGGCCGCCGGTAACGGCTATGAGCGTGACTTCCATGTAATGGAATTGCTGCCACTGGCCGAGAATTACTATGGCCGGAAACGTGAAAATGGCCCCCGCGGCTAGCGATTCACCCGCTGATGCAGCCGTTTGCACAATATTGTTTTCCAATATGCCGCTGCGACCTAACGCCTTAAGTAATGCCATCGACAGCACCGCAGCCGGAATAGACGCAGACACCGTCATGCCAGCAAACAGGCCAAGGTAAACGTTGGCGGCAGAGAGAATAATCGCCAGAAAAATGCCTAGTAAAATGGCGCGAGGGGTAAGTTCGGGGCTGGCAGCAGTATTTATGTGTGGCATGGCTGTGTTGGCAGTATTTGTGAAAGTTGAGCCAACAATGCCATTTTTTGTAACTTTAGTCTGCGTTTAGCGTGGCTGGCCGGTATTATTCGGTGCCTGTAGCAGCTGGCGGCGTAACGATTTATCGCTGCCCTGTTGTGTGTCTGTCCGTTCTGGAACTGTGCTCTGAAATGAAAAAAATTCTAACCGTCTTTGGCACCAGGCCCGAAGCGATAAAAATGGCACCGCTGGTAAAGGCATTGGAAGCAGATGAGCGTTTTGAGTCGCGTGTTTGCGTAACTGCACAACACCGGGAAATGCTGGATCAGGTATTAGAGCTGTTCGAGATTCAGCCGGATTACGACCTCGATATTATGCAGCCCGGCCAGTCGCTATCGCAGATCACCAGCAACATACTGCTCGGCCTTGAGCCTGTGCTGCAGGAGACCAACCCCGACGTTGTGCTGGTGCACGGTGATACCGCTACTACCCTTTCAACCTCGCTAGCCGCGTTTTATCAGCAAATTCCTGTCGGTCATATTGAGGCGGGTTTGCGAACCGGTAATCTGGCATCACCCTGGCCGGAAGAAGGTAATCGTAAAGTCACCGGCAGCCTTGCCGCGTTGCACTACGCTCCTACTGAACTATCGCAGCGGAACTTGCTGGCTGAAAACGTTAACTCTGAAGCCATTATCATTACCGGTAACACCGTAATTGATGCGTTGTTATCTGTTCAGGCAAAAATTGCAGAGAATGCCACGCTGCGGAATGAGCTGGCGGAAGCGGTGCCGTTTTTGCAAGAAGATCGTCCACTGGTGTTAGTCACTGGCCATCGCCGCGAGAGTTTTGGTGGCGGTTTTGAACGGATTTGTGAAGCCCTGCG
>CAJQNE010000499.1 GCA_905479545.1 uncultured Gammaproteobacteria bacterium
GGCACAAAGGCACCGCCCGCGGCGCTGGTGCCGAATAGGGCGGTAACAGTTTCAAACTGTTTGGGTAAGTAAACCGCAACGCGGCCATGACGCTTGAGTCCGCTGCTGAGCAGTGCAGCCGCTGCGTGTTCAACCAGCTCATTAAGCTCGGCATAGCTTAGCGACTGTTTTTTAAATTGCAGAGCGGTCGCGTCGCGATGTTTTTGCCGGGTAATAAATTGATGAATCAGGCTATGCATTGTGGTCGTCCGTTAACCCGCCGCAAAAGGCAATTCGCCCGCTGCAGTTCGGCGTTCCCATTCCCAGGCACTGCGAACGATTTCATTAATATCGTCGTACTGTGGTTGCCAACCCAGTACTTCACGTACATCGCTGGCATCGGCAACAACAGAAGGTGGGTCACCGGCGCGGCGTGGTTTTTCCAGAATGGTCATCGGCTGGCCGCTGATTTTTCGGACTGTTTCGAGCACTTCACGGACGCTATAGCCGTGGCCATAGCCACAGTTTAGTGTGGTGGAGTCACCGCCGTTTTCTAGCCGGGTTAATGCTTTAAGGTGCGCACTGGCTAAGTCTTCGACGTGAATGTAATCGCGAATACCGGTGCCATCATGAGTTGGGTAGTCGGTGCCAAAAATAGATATGTCTGGCCGCAAACCTGCAGCATGTTGACAGGCAACTTTAACCAGTAACGTTGCTTTTGGCAGGCTGTGGCCGATGCGTCCCTGAGGGTCGTTACCCGCGACGTTAAAATAGCGGAGTGCGGTATAGCGAAGGTCGCTTGCGGCGGCGACATCTTGCAACATCCACTCGCTCATTAGCTTCGAACGCCCGTAGGGGTTAATGGGATTGGTAGCGGTATTTAGTGAAGCAACACCACTGGGCGTGTCACCATAAACCGCTGCTGTTGAGGAAAAGATGAAGTGTTTAACGTCGGCCTCAACCGCGCACTGCAATAGCGTGCGAGTGTTCGCAGTGTTGTTGCGATAATACTTGAGCGGATCACTGACTGATTCGGGTACCACGGTGTGGGCTGCGAAGTGCAGAATCGAGTCGATGTGGTGTTCTGTGAGCACCCGACTGACAGTTTCCGTGTCACCGGTGTCACCGACAATCAGCGTGCCACTTAGCACGAGCTCGCGAAACCCTGAGCTGAGATTGTCGAGTATAACGACGTTGTAGCCTTGTTCGCCGAGTTGGCGGGCGACATGGCTACCGATATAACCAGCACCGCCGGTTACTAATACATTCTTCTGCACGGATTTCCTGACCCATTCTTAGTGAAGCAACCGCGCATGGTAGCAGCGTTTCGGGCTAACTTCCGCAGTAAGGTTTACGCCGCTTCGGATTGGTTCAAACTGTGCAAACGGTAACCGTGTTGGTAGATGGAGCGAAGTACCCAGCCTTGGTCTTCGTTGAGTTGCAGCTTGGTACGCAGACGACTGATATGCGTATCTACTGTGCGGGTATTAATGTCGGCAACCTGGCCCCAAACCACTTCCAGAATGTGGTTGCGCGACAAAATACGACCCTGATTACGGAATAAAAATACCGCCAAGTCAAACTCTCGTTCGGTGAGCGTAATTGGCGTGCCTTCCGTTGAGATGGTTCGCATATCCATATCAATGCTGTAGGGCGGGTATTCAAGAATTTCAGCGTCGTCAGACTGCCAGCCAGAGCGACGGGCTAAGGCCCGCAGGCGGGCATTCAGAACCGCGCGCTGCAACGGTTTTACCATATAGTCGTCAGCGCCGGCTTCCAGCGCTTTTACAATATCTTGCTCAGCATCACGAGCCGTAGTGAAAATAACAGGTATAGGCCAATCGGCTTGACCACGAATCCAGTTCAACAGGTGGTCGCCGTTAAGGTCGGGCAACATCCAGTCGAGAATAATGAGGTCGTAGGTGTCACGGCGAGCGTTGGCAATGAACGACTTGCCAGTGCGATAAAGCACAACATCGTGCGCTTCGCCTTCCAGCCATTGGGTGACCAGTTGTGACTGGTCTAAATCGTCTTCAACCAGAGCGATACGCATGGTTTAATTCCTGTTTACCTGCGGTTCTGAAACCGACGCATAGAGCGTGTGTTGATGGGAGGTGATCGTACATCGTATTTAACAGTCTGTCGATTCCATGTCACCAAAGTGAAGAACGATGAATGGAGTTTATACGTTAGCCTCCGGGCGTTTCGTTCGCTAGGCCACCGGTCTTATCGCGAACACCACTTATCTAATTGATAAATAGTGATTTTGGTGGTTAGTTGCGGCAGAAAAGTGAGCGGCTCGCATGAGAGGTCGGTTCGGTTTGATAAGTGGATTAATGCCGCTGACCGGCGGCCTGCAGCTTTGCGTGCCAGGACTGTACTCTTGAAATTCAGCTAAATAAATGGCCCGGAGCCATAACTATGCTGAATTATAGATTTCGCTATTCGCAGAAACGATTGTTGTCCGAGGTAATTCAACCATGAAATTCTCAACTAGTATCAAACGTAAGCTATTCATTGTCGCATTGGCTATTGGTCTGCCATTCGCTGGCTATGCCGACTCACCATTAGTAAGCACTATGCAGGCCTATTTAGTAACTCAGGACGCTGACGGCAATGAGGTGTTAAAGCCCGCCGAAAAGGCCCGGCCCAAAGATGTCATTGAATATCGGCTTAGTTACAGCAATGTCAGTGCTGAACCTATCAGTGGATTGGCTATTACCGGGCCTGTTCCTGAAAGTACCGTCTATATTGCCGACACCGCTGCAACAATGGAGCGAAGCAACTTCAAAGTAAGCATTGACGATGGTGAGACCTGGGAAGATGAACCTGTACTACGGACTCGCAAAAATGACCGTGGTGAAATGCAGCAAGTTGTAGTATCTCCAAGTGAGTACACGCATATTCGCTGGTACGCAGCTACGCCACTACTGGCTAACGCTGAGCAGCAGTACCGTTATCGTGTACAAATTCAGTAGCTAGATGTTCCGGCTTTGGGTTATTCCGAAGCAAAAAAAACCGCAGCTATAGTTTGCTGCGGTTTTTTTGTGCCTACGCGATATTTTTAAGAAAGGTTCTCAAAAATTGCCGCGAAGCCCATGCCGGTGCCGATACACATGGTAACCATGCCGTATTTGCCGCCGGTGCGTTGCAGGCCGTGCAGGGTGGTGGCGGTTCGGATTGCGCCGGTAGCGCCCAGCGGGTGACCTAGAGCGATAGCGCCGCCCAACGGGTTCACTTTTTCGCGGTCCAGAGGCGTGTCTTTTAATACTGCCAGTGACTGAGCGGCGAACGCTTCATTGAGCTCAATCCAGTCCATATCTTCGTTCTTCAGGCCTGCTTGTTTCAGTGCCTTAGGAATAGCGAATTTAGGGCCGATACCCATGATATCAGCTGGCACGCCAGCAACCGCTGAGGTGACGAAGCGGGCCATCGGAGTCAGGTTGTGGTCTTTCAGGTATTTCTCGCTGCAGAGAATCACTGCACCGGCACCGTCAGACATCTGCGAGCTGTTTGCTGCCGTTACGGGGCCGCCAGCGCGGAATACCGGACGTAAACGAGCGAGGCCTTCAACGGTTGAGCCCGGACGCGGGCCTTCGTCGATAGAGACTAATTTCTTCTTATAAACGATTTCGCCGGTTTCCAGGTTCGGGTAGCCGTCGTTAATTTCGTAAGGCGCCATTTCGGCTGCGAAGTGACCGGCCTCAATGCCCGCGAGTGCGCGGCGATGGGATTCAACTGCGAACGCATCCTGATCTTCACGGCTGATATTCCACTGCTCAGCGACATTTTCAGCGGTTATACCCATGCCGAAAGCAATTGAGATATTTTCGTTGTCAAAAATGCTGGGGTTAACTTCAGGCTTGTGGCCCATCATCGGTACTTGAGACATGCTCTCGGTGCCGCCGGCGATCATCACTTCGGCTTCGCCAACACGGATACGGTCAGCTGCCATGGCAACGGCCTGTACACCCGATGAACAGAAGCGGTTAATGGTTACGCCGCCAACGGTATCTGGCAAGCCAGCTAGCAGTACGCCAATACGGGCGACGTTGCTACCTTGTGAGCCTTCAGGCATGGCACAGCCAATGATGGCATCGTCAATGTCTTTAGGGTCTACGCCGGGTGCGTCAGCGAGTGCCGCTTTAATGCTGTGTGCCAGCAGGTCGTCAGGGCGTGTGTATTTGAATACGCCGCGCGGAGCTTTACCTATAGGGGTACGTTTGGCCGCTACGATGTAAACGTCTTGCAGTTGTTTGCTCATGGTGTGTCCTCAACCGGGCAGCGCTGCTGTTGTTTTCAGCTTGGGCCGCCCACAAATAGTTAAATGGCTAATGAAGTTCTGCGATTAGACTCGACGACTAATTACGCAGCGGCTTATTGGTTTGCAGCATGTGCGCGATGCGCTCCTGGCTCTTCTGCATTTGCAGTAGCGCGAGGAAATGTTTCAGCTCTAAGTCGTTTAGCCAGTCTTCGTTCACTACTGAACCGGCTACCACTTCGCCGCCGCACAGGGTATCAGCGACGCGACTGGCAATTTCCATATCGTGCTCGGAAATAAACTTGCCTTGTAGCATGTTCACCAGGTTCGCTTTGAAGTTGGCTATTCCCGGCAGGCCAACAACCTTAACCTGTGCAGGTAGCGGCGGACGGTAACCACCTTCGTACATGCCAATCGCTTTTGCTTTGGCTACGTGCAGTAGCTCGAAGCTGTTGAAGACGATGGTGTCGCTCCACTTCAGCATGCCCATTTCTTTGGCTTCCAGCGCGGAGGCTGAAACCTTGGCCATTGCAACGTTTTCGAAAGCTTTGGCGAGGAACGGGAAGATGTCGTTACCCTGCGCATTCTCAGCAGCATTGACAGCCAATTCTTTACAACCGCCACCAGCAGGTAGCAGGCCAACGCCCATTTCTACTAAGCCAATGTAACTTTCCAGTGCTGCCACGGTGTGTGAGCAGTGCATCTGGAATTCGCAACCGCCACCCAGTGCCATGCCCTTAACGGCAGCAACGGTAGGCACCTGTGCGTATTTCAGTGCAGAACCGGCTTCGTGGAATTTGTTGATCATTTCGCCGATAACGTCGAACTTGCCTTCCATAAAGGCTGGCAGCATTTCTGCGAGGTTGGCGCCAACGGAGAAGTTCGCCGCCGCATTACCCTGCCAAAGCACTAAGCCTTTAAAGTTGGCTTCGGCTTCTTTAACGGCTTTGATGGTGCCGTCGAGAACGCCGGCACCAATGGCATTGGCTTTAGACTTGAAGCTTAGAATCAGGACGTCGTCGCCCGTTGTCCAGGCACGTACATCGTCGGTTTCAAATACCGTTTCGCCCATGTCTGGCTGTTCACCAATAACCTGGTCGCGGTAAGGCTGGCGATC